>CANLGS010000344.1 GCA_947490035.1 Gemmataceae bacterium | reverse complement strand
TTCGGCTGGCGCGAGGGCTGGAAGTTCGAGGCGGGCGAGACAATCGAAATGAGTCATCCGGACTTCCGATCCGTAATACTGACCGTTCAGTAGTCCGCGCGGGTCCGCCGGTGGCCTGCTCGTCTGTGACGAAGGCCAAACCATCCGTTTCGCCTGATACCTCCTGCGATGTTAGCTGCGCCGGGCGCGGTTTGGCTTATGACACAGCCTTTCCATCTCGCCGCGACCGGTGTATTGCATCCGTTTGGAGGCTCTCCGAACTCACCTCGGTAGGCGCGTGGAGATGGCGACAGTAGCCGAAGCACCGCTCCCCTGGCCTGTCTGTAGCTTGCTCCTGTTCGTTGCAACTTCTGCCGAGGAGGACGCGCTAAAGGAACAAGCGGTCCGGCTCGGGCTGAACTTCCAGAAAGACCCCGCGCTCACAAAGCACTTCCGAGACAGAGGTCTGCGGGACGAAACTTGGACGTTAGGCACCATCGGCGGGGAAACGGTCGTCGCCGTTGGCTGCTCCCGAAGCAAGGGGAACGCCGTGATGGGACCGCACGGGCGGTTGGGATCGGCGGCCAAAGGAGTGCGGTACTTGGCCGCCACCGGCGCACAGGGTATCATCCAGGTGGGAATGGCCTTCGGAGTCGCGCGCGGACCGCAGCAGATTGGCGACGTACTCGTTTCGACTTCGCTGATCCCTTACGACAAACGGGACGTGAAGCCGTCGCCCGACGAACCCGGATATCGCAACGACTACAGCGCGGTTGAAATCGAGCCGGCAAGATCGGCGCTGGTTGAGCGGTGCCTGCGGGAGAAAGAGCGGACCAAATTCGATTTCGCCGTCCACGTTGGTGCGATGCTCTCGGGGGCTGCTCGCATCCACTGCGCGCGATTTCGCGACGAGTTGTACAACACCGCGCCGCATGGTAATGACCCAATTTGCGGCGGAGAGATGGAAGGCGTCGGCCTGCTCGCCGCGACCATGAAAGCCGACGACCCGGTGTGGTGTGTGGTCAAGGGAATTTGCGACTTCGCCGACGAACAGCGCGACGAAGACATCAAAACCGGGTTGGCGGTTGCGCCGCGGAACGCCGCGTATTTCGTCCTGTCTGGGTTGGTGAACGACGCCAAGATGTCGGCGGATCGCGAGGAACCATGAACGAACTCGACAAGATGCTCGACGCGCCCGGCGAAACGGCCCTCCCGCCGCTCGTGCGGTACTGCAAGAGCCGTAAAGCGGCCGGCGACCGAATCGAAGTCGAACTGTACCGGCCGGACGCTGGCGCGTCGTCCCGGACGGAGTTGGTGATCCGGCGCTGGGAGCAAGGCACAGAGCAGGAACCCCGGCAGGTCGAGTGGGACGACGGGGTGAACGCCGGGTTGGTGGAAGTTGGCATCAAGGCTCTCGACCTTCAACAGGAGGGCGAGCGGTTCGCCCTCGCTCTTCGAGCGGCACTGCGCAAGGTCGAGCGCAGGTACGGAGACGGTTACCTGAATGCCGTGCTGATCGACTTGTTGGACGAAAGCGACCTGTGCAAGAGCGGCGAACTTGCGGAGGTACGGAAGTACATCCACACGAACCCGCCCGAGCGCAGCCCGACGTACCGGGCGTGCCGCGAGCTGAGCGCCAACGAGATCGGCGGGCGAGCCGTCGAATTGCGGGACAAGTTGAAGTACACGCCGGAAGATGTCAAGTCGGTGATGACGAAAGCACTCGCCGTCTACCTGGACGAGCGGTTCTCGGTGAGCAGCCGACGGAACTTCGGGTTGCTATAGCCCGTCGAAAGTTCACCACTCGTAAACGCAACGGGCCGCGCCGACTTCGGCGCGGCCCGCTTTCGCGCGTCACTTGGTTACGCCAGTTTGCTCGTGATGTTCACGAACGTGTGGACGTGCGGCAGGGCGCGGTAGCTCCACACGAAGCCCGGGCCTTCCAGACGCCAGTGGCTCCACGGCTCCTTGTCGCTCGTCTTGCCTTCCTGGTAGAAGGCCATCGACAGCTTCTCCATCCCGCCGTTTTCCTTGATGATCTCCATCACCTCTTCGCCGTCCTCCTTGCGGTACGGCGCTACCAGATCCAACATCACCTTCTGGGTCAGTTCCTTCTGGTCCTTGCTCATGTCGGCGAAGGCCAGACCGGGAACCTTCGCGTCCTTCTTCGGGACCGGCACGCCGGCGTGCTCGTCCTTCCACTTGCCCGCCACCACCGCGACCTTGCGCTGCGCCGCGTCGAGCGCGCCGTACAGTTCGGTCGCGGACTTGGTCTGCTTGCTGAACACGTTGGTGATCGCGTAGCCGTTCGGGGTGTGGCCGTAGTACAGCGGGCCGCCGAACGCGGTCTTCTCTTCGGAGTTGCCGTCGCACCGCACCGTGATGTGGTGGCCGCAGAACACCAGCGAGAACTTCTTGCCTTCGACCGCTTCGCCGTAGATGATCGCGCCGATGTTCTCGAAGTCGTTGCTGGCGTCGAACGACCCGTTGCGGCTCAGTTGCTTGTAGCCGGCTTCGCCGTTGGCGATCGAGCGGAAGATCTTGTCGAGCAGCTCGACCTGCTTCTTGTTGTACTCCTCGCCGATCTTGGACTTGCCGTCGGCGCCGTTGTGCGTGAGCAGCCGGGACGCGATCTTGGCACCGGTCGCACCGTGGTCCCACGCGCGGCACACCTTCTTCTTTTGGTCCGCGTCCATGCTCTTGTACAGCTCGAACACCAGCGCTTCGGCCTGCGCCTGCTTCTCGACGCGCGCGGCGCGCGCCTTCTGAAGCGGAGTCAGGCCGACCGCGACGACCGCGGCCGTGGTGCCCAGCACGCGAATGAAGTCGCGGCGGGCCAGTGTCGGGGTCGTTTCGCAGTCCGGGCAGGATGGGGTCTTGTCGGCAGGCAACATGGGACGCGCTCCGGCGGAAAGGTGTGGGCGAGGGTCGTGAAGGTCACTCGCGCTATTAAACACTATCGAGGTGCTGTTGTCACGCGCGAAGAGATGAGAGTTACAGGCGCGGAAAAAGCCGACCCACTGCAATGGGGCGGCTTGGTGTCACTCAAGTTGGCTTGATGTCGCTTGAGTTGTCAGGAGGGCACGATTACAGTTTTCCCTTGAAGAACACCGCGCCCAGCGGCGGCAGGTTCAGCAGCACCGAGTACTTCTGCCCGTGCATCGGCACGAACTCGGCGTACACCCCGCCGTTGTTGCCCACGTTGCTCCCGCCGTACACGGCCGCGTCGGTGTTCATCACCTCCGTCCACGACCCCGGACCCGGCACGCCCAGCCGGTAGTCGTGCCGCGGGATCGGCGTGAAGTTGAACACCATCACCACCACGTCGTCGCCCTTGCTCTTGCGCATGCAACTGATGACGCTGTTCGCCGCGTCCGAACAGTCGATCCACTCGAACCCGCCTGGCTGGTTGTCCAACTCGTGCAGCGCCGGCTCCGCCGCGTACAGCTTGTTCAAATCGCGCACCACCGACTGCACGCCCTTATGCGGGGCGTGTTCCAACAGGTGCCAGTCGATGCTCTGGTCGTGCCGCCACTCCTGGCGCTGCGCGATCTCGCACCCCATGAACAGCAGCTTCTTGCCGGTCATGCCCCACTGGTACGCGAACATCAGCCGCAGCCCGGCGAACTTCTGCCACTCGTCGCCCGCCATCTTGTCCCACAGCGGCCCCTTGCCCTGCACGACCTCGTCGTGCGACAGCGGCATGACGAAGTTCTCGTTGTAGGCGTACAACATGCGGAACGTGAGGTCGTTCTGGTGGTGCTTGCGGTGGATCGGGTCGAGGGCGGAATATTTCAGCGTGTCGTGCATCCACCCCATGTCCCACTTGTAGCCGAAGCCCAGCCCGCCGACGTAGGTGGGACGCGACACCATGCTGAACGAGGTCGATTCCTCGGCGTAAGTCTGCACGCCGGGGAAGTGTTTGTAGATCTCCTCGTTGAACCGGCGCAGGAGCGAGATGGCGTCGATGTTCTCCTTCCCGCCGTACTGGTTGGGAATCCACTCGCCCGCCTTGCGCGAGTAATCGAGGTACAGCATCGACGCGACCGCGTCCACGCGGATGCCGTCGATGTGGTACTTCTCCAGCCAGAACATCGCGCTCGACAGCAGGAAGCTCCGCACCTCGTGCCGGCTGTAGTTGAAGACGAAGCTGCCCCAGTCCGGGTGGAACCCCTGGCGGGTGTCCGCGTGCTCGTACAGCGCGGTGCCGTCGAACTTCGCCAGCGCCCACGCGTCGGTGGCGAAGTGGCTCGGCACCCAGTCGAGGATCACGCCGATGCCGTGCTGGTGTAGCACGTCGATCATGTACATCAGGTCTTGCGGGGTGCCGTAGCGGCTGGTGGCGGCGAAGTAGCCGGTCGTCTGGTAGCCCCACGACGCGAAGAACGGGTGTTCCGTGACCGGCAGCAGTTCGACGTGCGTGAACCCCATGTCCTTGCAGTACTCGGCGAGCTTCGGGCCCACGTCGCGGTAGTTCAGCGAGTGGTACGGCGGGTCGTTCTCGCGCATCCACGAGCCGAGGTGGACCTCGTAAATGCTCACCGGCTTGTCGTGCGCGCTCTTGTCCTTGCGGTTCGCCATCCAGTCGGAATCGGTCCACTGGTAGGACAAGTCCCACGTCACCGCGGCCGCCTTGGGGGGAATTTCGCAGGTGAACGCGAACGGGTCCGTCTTCTCGGCGACGAACCCACCCGGCGCGGCGACGTGGTACTTGTAGCACAGCCCCTGCTTCGCCCCCGCGATGAACCCGCCCCACACGCCCGACGAGCCGATCGCGCGCAGCGGGTTCTTGCCCTTGTCCCAGCCGTTGAAATCGCCGATGACTGCGACGTAGTCGGCGTTCGGCGCCCACACCGCGAAGTGATACCCCGCCACGCCATCGACGGTGGCCGGGTGCGAGCCGAGTTTGTCGTGCAGCCGGAGGTGGCTGCCCTCGTTGAAGAGGTACATGTCCTGCGGGCCGAACCAGCCGTACTCGCCGCTGGCCTGCTCGGGCGCGGGCGGGTTGGGCACCGCGAGGGCGGGGTCCGAGCCGAACGGCAGGAACTTGGGCTTCTCGGCGGCGGGAGTCATGGTTCGCCCTGTCGGCATGGCGCGGCTCGGGAAAGATAAGGAAGAAGTACCGATTTCGCGGCCCAACCGCCAGACGCGCGGGCACGCTTACAAGCAAGAAGTGAAGTCCAGTGCAACGATTGTGCCGGACTGCAAGCGACTTGGCGAACCCCGCCCGCAAGGGCGGGGGTGCGATGGCCGGTTGCTACCACCCCCGCCCTTGCGGGCGGGGTTCGCCTCAAACAACCGCGGCGCCGTGAACCATCTGCTCCCAGATGTCTTCCAGCACCGCGAGCGCCTCATCCGGGAGCGGCAGCGCGGAGTACGCCATGCGCGTGTAGAGGTTGGCGAGCCGCGCGAACGGGTCCGCGTGGTCGGGGAACACTTC
>CANLGS010000343.1 GCA_947490035.1 Gemmataceae bacterium | reverse complement strand
CTCTGCGGTGAATAACTCTTCTTGGATTTACTTCACCAAGTTCGGGTCCACCGCGACGCGACCGCCGCCGAGCGCCTTGCGCACTTCGGTGGCGAAGTCCCACGCGTCGGCCGGCCTTGCGACTGCACCGGTCACGAACAGCCCGCCGTCGGGCTTCAGTTCCACCGCGATCTTCGCGAACCGGGCGTCGGCGGCGCGGACCGCGGCGACCGTCGCCAGGATGTCGGCCGGCTTGCCGCTTGTCGAACCGGTCAGCGCGCCGGGCGCGGTCGAGGGCACGATCGGCGCGACCGATTGCACCTTCGCTGTCGCGCTGGGGATCACCGGCGCGCCGAGCACGCCGACCGGCGCGCCGAGCAGGTTCGGGTGCTGCACGACGACCGTCTTCGGGCCGACCGCGACCAGGTCCGTCGGCGGCTGCGGCGGCACCGGCGGGATGAACCCGTCGGCGGCGGCCGGCGGGATCGCCACGCCCGGTAGCGGTGCCGCCGCGGTCGGCTTCGCGCCGGGCTTCATGCGGTCCGCGACCGCGCGCAGCAGCGGGTCCGGGTCGGCATCGACGAAGCACGTGTTCTTCACCGACTCGACGCCGGGCACGGCGCGGATCACCGCTTCGGCGCGTTTCTTCACTTCCTCGCTGTTCACCGGTCCGCCGATCACGGCGCCGCGGTCCACGACGCTCACGAGGATGTTGGCGTCTTTCAGAATCGGGTCGGCGTCGAACGCGGCGAGCACGGAGCGCGCGAGCGTCACGTCGGAAATGGCGATCGGCTTCGCGACCGCCGCGGCCGGCGGCAGCGGCTCCGTCGCGAACGAAGTTCCGGTACACGCGGCGCAGGCAAGTGCGGCGAGCGTGCGAAGCGTTTTCGATGTCAGCAGGTGCGTAAACATGGTGAACCTCACCGGCGGGCGTGGTGCGTAACGATCGTTACGACTCGCCGCGCCGCGGGGGCGTACTTCTAGTGTGTGTCACGGTCAGTTGAGGTGAAATTGCGCGCGTGTCATTTTTACAAAGACGGCGCGGGCAATCGTACCGCGCAGACCGTGTGGCGAGACGCGCCCGGTCCGAGAAGAAGTCCGGGGTGGGTAATCTGTATGGTCTCAAGTCGTCAGGTCGAAAGTCGTAAAGTCGAAGACCAAGCCAGCAGAGGTCTTCGACTTTACGACTTTCGACCTGACGACTTGAGACTACTCAGAAGGTGGCGGCAGAATCGGGTGCATCCCGGTACCGCCGATGTCGCCGGTGAACGCCGACTTCATCGGCAAGCGGATGGTGAACTTGCTGCCCTTGTCCATGACGCTTTGCACGAGGATGTCGCCGCCGTGTTCGCGGACGATCTTGCGGCTCACCGGAAGTCCCAGCCCGGTGCCGCGACTGCCCTTCGTGCTGACGAACGGCTGGAAGATGTCCTCGAACTTCTCCGCCGGGATGCCGGGGCCGTTGTCCATCACGATGACCTTCGCCCACGCCCCGTCAAGTTCGAGGAGCGCCTGCACGGAGAGCTTCGCGCCCTCGCGGTCTTGGAGCGCGTCGATGGCGTTGCTCACGAGGTTGAGTACCGCGCGGTGAATGCCGTCCGGGTCGCACTGCACCAGGGACACGCCGGCGCCGGCGCGCCACTCGATCGCGACCTTGCGGTCGGTCGCGCGGCCGCGCACGATCTCCAGCACGTCCTCGCACAGTTTGTTCAGGTCCGTCGGCTCGACCGACGGCTCGCGCTCCTTCGAGTAACTCAGCATGTCGAGCATCAGGTCGTCGATGCGGTTCTGGTTCCGCTCGACGAGCTTCCAGCCCTTGCCGAGCAGGTCTTTGTCGTCCTCCTTGATCGCGGTGCGGACCATGTCGGCCCCGAACCGGACGCCCTGCATGATGTTCTTGATGTGGTGCGACAGTGCCGCGATCGTCTGTCCGACGGCCGCGAGGCGCTCCGCGTTCACGAGCGCCTCGTGGTACCGGCTCTCCTCCACCGCGATCGCGGCCTGGTGCGCGATCGCGCTTGCGAGGTGCAAGTGGTCCTCCGTGAACTTGCTCGAATCCAGCCCGCGGCTCACCACCTGCTTGAGCGTCGATTGCGTGTCGAGGAACAGCACGCCGACCACCTCGCGCCGGCCCTTCATGGGCACGCAGATGGCTTCGCGGATGTTGTGCCGGTGAAGGCTCTCGACGGCGCGGAACCGGTCGTCGGTGTTCACGTCCGACACCAGCACGCCCTGCTTCTCCTTGATGACGTGATCGACGACCGTGCGGCTGACGGCGAGTTCCTCCTGCCGGTTCATGCCGGCGCGGTAGCGCACCGCTTTGGGCACGAGGCGGCCGTCCTCGTCGCGCAGCATGAAGCACCCGTGGTCCGCGTCCACGGACTTGAACACGAGGTCCATCACGGTGTCGAGGAGTTGATCCACGTCGAGGATGTGGCTGATGATCTCGGCGGTCTCGTAGAGCGCCGCGAGGCTGGCGAGCCGGGCGCGGAGCCAGTCGGTCGCGGCGGCCGGGCGCGACAGGATTTGGCTGCCGGCGTCGGCCGCGACGGTGCGCACGATGGCCGAGTTGAGGTCTTGTTCCGGGCGCGCCTGGAGCTTCACGCGCAGGGTCAGGTCGTTGCCGGCGTCGGGCAGTTCGTTGCGGCCGACGGTGAACATGAGCACCGACTGGCCGACGGTGATGGTGTCGCCGCTGCGGAGGGGCGCCACCTGAACGGGTTGGCCGTTGAGGAGGGTGCCGTTCCCGCTGCCGAGGTCGAAGACCTCGTACCCGTGCGGCGCCGCGCGCACCTCCAGGTGCCTGCGCGACACCTGGGTGTCGTGGAGCGACACGGCGTTGGCCGAGTGCCGGCCGACGATGACGGTCGCGCCGGTCAGCTCGAACTGCTTGCCTTCATCGACGCCGCGAACGACGATCAAGCGGGGCACGCGCGCGCCTCCTGGGTTCCCGCCGGGCGACAGGTGATACCGTAACCGAGCAGGGGGAGAGGGGCAACCGGGGAAGGGCGGGAGCAACAGTCGCCCGGTGGCCGTTGATCTTTCTATCGCAACCTGCGATAGTGGCATTGAGGCTCCAACACCCGGCGGGCGGGGCGAACCGTGCGCGTGATGTCGCTCAAGGCGCTGCAAGACTTTTGGGCCGATCCGAAAAGCCCGAAGGGGTCGGAAGCGGCACTTCGTGCGTGGTACAAGGTGGTCGAGTCCGCAACGTGGCGCAACTTCGCGGACCTCCGGGCCGACTTCCGCTCCACCGACAAGATCGGGGACTGTTACGTGTTCGACGTGTCGAACAACAACATCCGCCTGATCGCGTTCGTTCGCTACGCGGATGCGACGCGGTCGGGGCTGGTTCTGGTTCGCAAGGTGATGACGCACCCAGAGTACGACAAGAACACTTGGCCCGACGAGTGCGGGTGCCACAAGCCCCGGCCGAAGTCCGGCGCGCGCCCGGTGCGCCCGGCGAAGAAGAAAAAGAAGTGATCGCCCAGAGGAACACGGAAATGGCGAACCCCACTCGCACTCGCTCCCGGAACGCGGCCGTCCGCCCGGTCGGTGCGTCGTTCGTCGCGCTGAACGCGACGTTTCCGCTCCGCCCCATCCGCTCCGCCGCGGAACTGGCCGCGGCGCACGGCGTGGTCGAAGGGCTGATGCGGCGGGAACTGGATGCGGACGAGGCCGACTACCTCGACGTGCTATCCGACCTCGTTCAGAAGTTCGAGCGCGCCGAACACCCGATGCCCGACGCCGCCGAGTCCGACGTACTCCGGCTATTGATGGACGGCCGCGGGCTGTCGCAGAACGGTCTCGCGAAGCAGAGCGGTATCGCCCAATCGACGCTCTCGGCAATACTGGCCGGCACGCGCTCACTGACCAAAGAGCAAGTCGTCACGCTCGCCGCGCTCTTCAGCGTCTCGCCGGTCGTGTTCCTCCCCCGTCCGGACTCAGTGACCGCGTGAGGTTACCATGCGGATCGTGTGCGTTTCCGACACCCACGGCTACCACCGCCGCACCGCCGTGCCCGACGGCGACATCCTCGTTCACGCCGGGGACGTGACCTCGCACGGAACTCTTGAGGATGTTGAGTTCTTCAACGAGTGGCTCGGAACGCTGCCGCACGCGCACAAAGTTGTCATCTGCGGGAATCACGATTTCTGCTTTCAGGAGAGCCCTTCCGACGCGCGCGCCCGCATCACGAACGCGACCTACCTCGAAGATTCCGGCTGCGAGATTGCCGGCTTGAAATTCTACGGTAGCCCGTGGACGCCGCTGTTCTTCGACTGGGCCTTCATGCTATCCGAGGTGGAACTGGCCGCGAAGTGGGCACTGATTCCGAGCGGGCTGGATGTCCTCATCACGCACGGCCCGCCGCACGGCGTTCTCGACTGGACGAACCGCGGCGAACACGCTGGCAGCCTGACGCTGTTACCTCGCGTGTCCGAGGTGAAGCCGCGACTGCACGTGTTCGGCCACATCCACGAGGCCGCCGGCCGCGCCGACATCGACGGCACGATTTTCCTCAACGCCAGCACGCAGATGGGGAAGGGAAGTGGCGTTGAAATAGTGATGAGTGCCGAATAATGGTGGTGTCCGGCGATCCTTGCAGAGCCGCTTTTCCAGCCGTTTCAGGCGTCCGGAGTTGTGGTTTCCGGGCGATTCCGCTCTCGTGCAACGATCGCCGGACGCCACCGGATCCGCGGCGGAACCACCGCGAGAAATTCGTGAGAGGCCGACGAACGGGAGGGATGTTCGATTGCGGGGACTGGGCCGACCTTCCGGCCGCTCGCCCCGCGGGATTTGATCGCCCTTGACTCCCGTCAGCGCGTGCTTGTACTGCGAATTTCAACCGGTCGGCTACGGAGGCCGCCGGGTTGTTTGCGCCCTCAAGGAGGCTCCATGCCGCGCAACCTCGTCTTGATCCTGGCCGTCGGCCTCGTCCTCGTTCTGCCGCGAGCCGCTTCAGCCGACATGATCTACCTGGCGCTGGGCGACTCAAGCGCGTTCGGGGAGACGAACCGCACCCAGAACCCGTCTTACGGCGACCGCGGATACGTCGCCCCGTTCGCCGACTACCTCGCGACCCGCTACGGGGGTGCGCCCGGGGGTCGTGAACCTCGCCATCGACGGCGAGACGACGAAGAGCTTCGTCACCGGGCTTGAACCGGACCGCGTCTCGACCGACAACGCCGTCAGTTTCAACAAGAACTACTCGCCGCCGTACGAGGCCCAGCAGCGACTGGCGCAGCAGACCATCGCGTCCAACCTGGCGACCGGGAACGCGGTTCCGGTGGTGACCGTCCAACTCGGGGCGAACGACCTGTTCGCCACCGCCTCCGACCCGCGATTCCTGTTCGCCACCCCAGAGGATCAGCAGCGGCTTCTCATCGACGCCCTGCTCGGGCCGGGCGGGTTCGCCGACCGGTACGCGGCCATCCTTGCCGATGTCCGCGCCCAACTGCCTGGGGCCGAGATTTACGCCATCGGTT
>CANLGS010000342.1 GCA_947490035.1 Gemmataceae bacterium | reverse complement strand
CGCTTGTATCTGGTGAACGGCGTCGAGGACGACCATTCCCTCACCGGCCTCCGCGGTGTAGTCTTTGAACTCGCCTTTGGCGGCGTCGCCGCGCCATATGCGGAACGTTGTCGGCATGTGTTCGTGATCCTTTTTGGTGCCGGAGAGCCGGGAGCGTCAGCGACCGGAGTGGCGAAGGAACTCGACTCGCGGAACCTCCGGTCGCTGACGCTCCCGGCTCGCCAAGTCGCGCGTTACTTCAACTCGTCCGGCAGCGCGCCGCCGCCTTCGGCCATGATCGCTTCTTTCAGCTCTTGCGGCATCGGCGCGAGCTGCTCCAACTTGATCTGCATCTCGCCGTTCGGCCCCTTCGCGATGATGCTGTTCACCTTGCCGAAGTTCGCGTTGTCCTTCTTCGGGTAGTCGTCGCGGAACTGCGCGCCGCGACTCTCCTTCCGCTGAATCGCGGCGATCGTGATCGCTTCCGACACGGTGAGCAGGTTGTGCAGGTCCATCGCGGTGTGCCAGCCGGGGTTGAACTCGCGGTTGCCCGTCACCTGTAACTTCGCGGCGCGGGCGCGCAACTTCGCCAACCCGTCGAGGGCGCGGACCATCTCGTCTTCCTTGCGAACAATCCCGACCAGGTCTTGCATCATCTCCTGCAAGTCCTCCTGCACCTTGAACGCGCTCTCCGACGCCGAACGGTCGAACGGTTCCAGCGCCCACTTCGCCGCCGCGTCCGCCTGGTCGGTGTGGATCGCGCCCGCGGCGGATTGCTTCTTCGCGTACTCCGCGGCGTACTCGCCGGCGCGCTTGCCGAGAACGAGCAGGTCGGAGAGCGAGTTCCCGCCGAGGCGGTTCGCGCCGTTGATGCCCGCGGCGCACTCGCCGCACGCGAACAGTCCCGGAATGCGCGACATCTGCGTGTCACTGTCCACCCGCACGCCGCCCATCATGTAGTGCGTCGTCGGGCCGACTTCCATCGCCTCTTTCGTGATGTCCAGCCCGCCGAGTTCCTTGAACTGGTGGTACATGCTCGGCAGCTTCTTCTTCCAGTGTTCGGCCGCGTTGAACTTCGAGTTTTTCTTGCCGTACCACTCCGCGAACGTTTGCAGTTCGAGGAATACCCCGCCGTGCGGGCTGCCGCGACCCTCGCGCACCTCGCGCACGATGCACCGCGCGACGTGATCGCGCGTCAACAGTTCGGGCGGGCGGTTCGCTTCCTTGTCGCCGAGGACGTAGCGGAAGCCCTCTTCCTGGTCCTTCGCGGTCTGCGGGCGATAGTTCTCCGGGATGTCGCCGAACATGAACCGGTCGCCCTTGCTGTTCCGCAAGACGCCGCCTTCGCCGCGCACACCCTCGGTAACCAAGATGCCGCGGACGGACGGCGGCCACACCATGCCGGTGGGGTGGAACTGTACGAACTCCATGTCGATGAGTTCGGCGCCCGCGTCGTAGGCGAGCGTGTGCCCGTCGCCGGTATACTCCCACGAGTTACTTGTGATCTTGTACGCCTTGCCAATACCGCCGGTCGCGAGGACGATCGCCTTCGCCTTGAAGACAGTCCACCGGCCGTGTTCGCGGTCGTAGGCCAGCGCGCCCGCGATCCGGTCGCCGTCCTTCAAGAGACGGATAACCGTGCGCTCCATGTAGACGTTGATGCCCTGGTGGACGCCGTGATCTTGAAGCGTGCGGATCAGTTCCAGACCGGTGCGGTCGCCGACGTGCGCGAGTCGCGGGTACTTGTGCCCGCCGAAGTTGCGTTGCAGGATCTTGCCGTCGGGCGTGCGGTCGAACACCGCGCCCCACTTCTCCAGTTCGCGCACGCGGTCGGGCGCTTCGCGCGCGTGCAGTTCGGCCATGCGCCAGTTGTTGACGTACTGCCCGCCGCGCATGGTGTCGGCGAAGTGGACTTTCCAGTTGTCGCGGTTATCGACGTTGGCGAGCGCCGCCGCGATCCCGCCCTCGGCCATCACGGTGTGCGCCTTGCCGAGCAGCGACTTGCACACCAAGCCCACCGACACGCCGGACGCGCTCGCTTCGATCGCGGCGCGCAGCCCGGCGCCGCCGGCGCCGATCACAATGACATCGTGTTCAACAGTCTGGTAGTCCATCGAGTGCCTTCGTAGGGTGGGTCGAGTCTTCGAGGCCCACCATTAGCGACCGGAGAAGATGGTGGGCCTGCGCAAAGCCTTGACCCACCCTACAAATCGATCAAAGAATCCGGATGTCCGTCCACACGCCCATCGAGCAGAGGCGCACGTACACGTCGGAGAACATCACCCCGACGAGGCTGACCCACGCCCAGAGCATGTGCCGCTTGTTCAGCGCGCTGCACCCCTTGTACATCTTGTGGCACGTCGGCGATTCCGACATGCAATCCTTTACACCGCCGACGAGGTGCCGCAGCGAGTGACAGCCGAGCGTGTAGCCGCTCAGGAGGATCACGTTCAGCGTGAGGACGAGCGAGCCGACGCCGATGCCGAACCCGCCCTTGCCGCTCTCGTCGGTGAACCAGAACGCCTTGATCGCGTCGATGCCGAGCATCACGATGAACAGCAGCGCGACGTACAGGAAGTAGCGGTGAATGTTCATGATCCGCAGCGGCCAGTTGCTCTCGCCGATGTAGCCCTTGCGCGGTTCGCCGACGGCGCAGTTGATGGGATCGGCCCAGAACGCCTTGTAGTACGCGCCGCGGTAGTAGTAGCACGTGAGCCGGAAGCCGGCCGGCGCCCACAGGATGAACAGCGCCGGCGAGAACGGCAGCCACAGCGGCCACCACGACGGCTGCGGCCCGAACCACGCGTGCGGCGAGCTGCCGAAGATTTCCGGCGAGTAGAACGGCGACAGGTACGGGCCGTGGGTGTAGTGTTCGCCCTGAAGCGCGGCCCAGTTCGCGTACACCAGGAACGCGCCCAAGCCGAGGAACACCACGAGCGGTTGGAGCCACCAGTTGTCGCGGCGCGAAGTTTCGCCGAACGACCGCTGCTTCAGGACCGGGAGGGGAGTGCCCGCCATGCAACGCTCGGGGTGTGAGAAAATCCTAAACGGGAAAGCCGGATGATAAGTGTATGGGGAACCCGTCGCAATAGCCCAAATGGGAAAATGACGGGTCGCAAAGCCGCTCGCGTGCTTCAACCGCTCAGGTCGCGGTGGCGCGTCTCGGCCGCGAACAGCACCGCGACCACCGTTATCAGCGCCATTCCGACCAGGTACACCGCGACCGGCCACGGGTCGCCGCCGGACTCGCGCAGCAGCGCCGTCGCGACCAGCGGCGCGATCCCGCCCGACAGCGGCGCCGCCAACTGATAGCCGAGCGACGCGCCCGTGTACCGCACCTTCGTGCCGAACAGCTCCGACAGAAACGCCGCCTGCGGGCCGTACATCGCGGCGTGCCCGATCATGCCGATCACGATTGCAGATGTCACCCATTCCGTCTGGCGCGTAGACATCATCCAGAAGAACGGGAACGCGAAGCAGGCCAGGAATACCGCGCCGCCGAGGTACACCGGCTTGCGGCCGACGCGGTCCGACAGCGCCCCGAAGCACGGTACCGCGATCAGGTGTGCGACCGCCGCGAGCAACACGCCGTCGAGCAGGAGTGCGCGCGGTAACCCGAGCTGTTGCGTGCCGTAGCTCAGGCAGAACACCGTGAAGAAGTAGTAGAAGGCGTTCTCCGCCATCCGGGCGCCCATCGCGAGCAGCACGTTTTTTGGGTGTTTGCGCAACACTTCGAGCAGCGGCAATCCTTCCGCGGGCTTCTTCTCCTCAAGCACCTTCTCGAACAGCGGACTTTCGAGAACCTTCAGGCGCAGGAACAGCCCGACGCCGGTGAGGACGACACCGAGCAAGAACGGCACGCGCCAGCCCCACGCGAGGAACTCGCCTTCGGGGAGAAGCGACACCAGCCCGAACGCACCGGTCGCGAGGAGCAGCCCCACCGGCGCGCCGGCTTGCACCCAACTCGCCGCGAACCCGCGCCACCGCGGGTTCCCCCGTTCCGCGACCATCAGCACGGCCCCGGCCCACTCGCCGCCGACGCCCAACCCTTGCACGAACCGCAACACCACCAGCAGGATGGGCGCGAGTACGCCGGCCGCGTTGTAGGTGGGGAGTAGGCCGATCGCGAACGTGGAGAGGCCGACGATCATGAGCGTGGCGACGAGCGCCGACTTCCGCCCGACGCGATCCCCGAAGTGGCCGAATAGCACGCCGCCGAAGGGCCGCGCGAGGAAGCCGACGGCGTAGGTGCCGAACGCGGCCATCGTCCCCGCGACCGGATCGAAGTCTGGGAAGAACAGCTTGTTGAAGACGAGCGCGGCGGCGGTGCCGTACAGGAAGAAGTCGTACCACTCGATGGCGGTGCCGACGAAGCTGGCCGCGACGACGCGAGCGATGGACGTGTTGGGGGCGCGGTTCATGTGTGGCCCCGCGCTCCCAGGTGGTTATGCTTCGCAAGGCCAAAGGAGAGGGCGATTCGTTCTTGACGAGCCGGAAGCGTAAGCGACGGACAAACCTATCCGTCGCTTACGCTTCCGGCTCGTCAAGAACGTCTCAGCCCAGCAACCGGCACTCAAGCCCACAGTTCGGTGACCGGCTTGCCGCTCTTCTCCACGCGCGGCAGCGGGCGGCCGCCGGGCGTCTCGTGCTCCTTGTGGTAGTCGATGCGGAGTAGCTGGCACACGGTCGCGAAGAAGTCGGCCGTGGACACCGGGCGCTCCGTCACCTTCGCCCCCGTCTTGTCCGTCTTGCCGATCACCTGTCCGCCCTTCACGCCGCCGCCCATGAACACCGTGCTCCACGCCTTCGCGAAGTGGTCGCGCCCCTTCCCCTTGAACGTCGGCGTGCGCCCGAACTCGCCCATCCAGATGACCAGCGTGCTGTCGAGCAGTCCGCGTTCCTGAAGGTCGCTGACCAGCGTCGTCATCGCGTGGTCGAGCGGGCCGCACAACTTCTTCACCGCCTCGTTGTTCTCGAAGTGCGTGTCCCACCCGCCAAGCCCGACCTCGACGTACTTCACGCCGGTTTCGACCAGCCGGCGCGCGAGCAAGCACCCCTGCCCGAAGTTGCTGTCGCCGTAAGCGGTGCGCGACTTCGCCGGTTCCAGCGACAGGTCGAACGCCTTCGCCTTCTCCGTCCGCATCAACTGCACGGCGCGGTCGTACACGCTGCGGTGAGCCTGGCTCAGCGGCGTCTTGTACTCGCCCGCGAACCCCTTCTCCAGTTCGTCCAACAGCCCGAGCCGGGCGTCCACGGTGGGAGTGGTCACCATCGACTTCAGGTTCTCGACGCCCTTGTTCGGGTCGCGCACGAACAAGGGCTGATACTTCGGCCCGAGGAAGCCGGGGCCGTGACTGCGGTCGCGCACGTCGGCCACCGCGACGTAGCTCGGCACCGGGAAGTCGGGATCGCCGATGCCCTCCGACGCGATCGACCCCATGCTCGGGTAGGTCAACCCGCCCTGCCCCGACTGGTAGCCGGTGCGCAGGTGGACGCGGGCGCGGAGGTGTTCGTTCT
>CANLGS010000341.1 GCA_947490035.1 Gemmataceae bacterium | reverse complement strand
GCACGGCTGCACAACTCGTGTCGTTACGGGCTGTCCGTATCGCTCCCACGCGGGCTAGCCCGTGCCGCTCGGCAAGCGGCACCTACCACAATCACACGTAAATGATCTGCGTCACGTCGCCGTCGGTCGCGCTGAAGTCGAGGAGCAGCTCGTCGAACAGCGGGGCCGGGGCGGTCGCCTTGTTCAGTTGCCGCCGAACGAACACGTCCGCGCCCGTCCCGCCGATCAGCACGTCCTGCCGGCCGTCCTTCACGCCGTCGTCGAGCGTGTCGTTGCCGGCGCCGCCGGCGAGCGTGTCCGTGCCCTTGCCGCCGGTCAGCGTGTCGTTGCCGTCGCCGCCCGCCAGCACGTCGCCCTTCAACCCGCCGGTCAGCACGTCGTCGCCGGTGCCGCCGAACAACTGAAGCATCACGTCCGCGGCGGCGCCGTTGAGCATGTCGTTGCCGTCGCCACCGTCGGCCACCACGTTCTTCACACCGGTGCCCAGGAGGGCGCCGACGGTGATCGTGTCGTTCCCGCCGCCCGTTTGCATGACCACGGTTTCGGCCGTCGTGATGTTGATGAAGAACGGGATCAGGTTCGTGCGCTGGAACTTCGCGCCGCCCGTGGTCGGGTCCGCGTCGAGCCTGAACTGGTCGGCATTCGAGGTGTCGTTCGGGTCGGCGGTCGTCAGGTCGGGGATGAGCGTGGTGTTGCCGACGACGATGACGGTGTCGGTGTCGTTGCCGGCGCCGCCGTCGAACGCGTCGATGAGCGTGCCCGGCAGCCAGCGGAGCGTGTCGTTGCCGCCGCCGCCGAACAGCGCGTCGTTGCCGAACCCGCTGTCGAGGAAGTCGTCGCCGGCACCGCCCATCATCGTGAAGTTGCCGATGATCGGGTTGCCGATCACGCCGCCCTGGAAGCCGCCGGAGAGGACGCGAATCGTGTCGTTGCCGGCGCCGCCGCCGAGCGTGCCGCTCGCGGTCGCGGCCAGTTTGCCGTTCGCGTCCAGCACGTTGATCGAGCGGTCGATCACGATGGAATCGTCGCCGCCCTCGGCGCTGACGTTCACCGTCTGAAGGTTGGCTTTGTTCGCGGAACCGAAGGTCGTGTTGATGGCAACGGCGGCGCCGTTGTTGGTCACCTGGAGGTTGCCGGTGGCGTCGGCGGAGACGACGATGTTGTTCGCGTCGCCGTCTCCGAGAACAGTGAGCGTGGACGTGTTGAACACCGCGAGGACGGCCGGCACTTCGCGCGCTTCGAGCGCGTCGAGTTTCGGCTGGAACTGATTGCGTGCGGACATGGACGTTCCTTTCGGCGCGCCGGGGCCGTTGCGAGTGAGGCCACTCGGCGCGCACGTGGGCGAGCGCGGCGCGAGGTCCGCGAGCGCCAGACATGGAGAATGAGACGACACGACCGGAGACAGCCGGACCGCTGAAGGGGGTTACGAGTGCGAACGGGGCGAAGGGTTGCGAACGAACGGTGACGGGATGAGAGTATTCTTAGCTCCGGCGCGCGGGGCCGGTCAACCGCATCGAACCGGGAAAACGCAAACGCGTGCGGCGAAGTGGTGGGAGTTCCGACAGTTGAGACCGGGCGCGCACGCGTCTTGGCGAGCGGGGGGCGTAAGCCCCCTGTTGAACCTCAGCGCAACTGGCGCTCTTGCGGTTCAACAGGGGGCTTACGCCCCCCGCTCGCCAAGACGAATTCTTACTCTCGTGGCCTCTCGACGTAGCCCTTGCCGGTCTTGTCGGCGAGCAACTTGTTGTACTCTTTCTGCGTCTTAGCAGCGTCCGCGAACGACTTCCGCGTTTCGCGCCCTGGCGTGCCGATCGTGCCCCACTGCGTGACGACATCGGTGCCGTCCGTCCACACTTCCCAGAACTTGCTCGCCCCGCCTTCGACGCACTCGAAGTACCGCTTCGTGGTCGTCGGTGGCGGCACGCTCGCGACTAACGCCGGCGCGTGAACAGGCGCCGCGCTCTTGCTTGTCGTCGGCGCGGCGTCGGGGTAGCCGTCGGGCCGCGGGCCGACGTACACCGGGAAGCGCAACAGGCCGTCCGGCGTCTCTTCCTGATACTTCACGGTGATGATGCTGCCCTTCGCGGGCGGGTTGTCGCGGTCCTTATCCTTCAGCCCGGTGCCGACCTTACACTCCTTACCGTTGCTCAGACGCACCCACAGCGCGCCCACGCGGCCCTTGTGCCGCCCCTTGCCGGCTTCGTAGTCCGTCACGATCACTTCGCGGTCCAGGAACCGCTTCACCTTCAGCAGCGTGCTGGAACGCGTGCGCTCGTAGTTGGATTTGGGCTTGCGGAGCATCAGCCCTTCGCCGCCGAGGGCGGTAACGCGGTCGAGTTCTTCAAGCAGGTGTTCCAGCCCCTTGCAGGGTGCGTGGTCGTGGAGTGTGGTGAACGGGTTCTTCCACGCGCTTGCGCCGTCTTGAAGGAATTTCATGCGGTCCTCGAACGGACCGGGCGCGTCGGGCGCGTCGAACACGAGGTACTTGAGTTCCTTCCAGCGGTCCGGCGTGCCCTGTGTGCGGGCGATCTCGCTGGCGCGGTCGAACTGCTTGCGCGCGAACCACAACTCCCCGTCGAGCGGGTGGGCGGGCAACCCCGCGACGAACCAGTCCGGCGCGTGGTACACGTTGTTCCGGCGCGACAGGAACTGCTTGCCGTCCCAGTAGGCCCGCACGCCGTCGAGCTTCTCGCTCATCCACCAGTCGGTGGGGTCGTGGTCGTCGGTCCAGACGTGCGCGAGCAGGATGGGCAGTTCGGTCACGTCCTCCGAGCCGGCCGGCTTGAGCGGCTTGAGCGGTCCGGCGCTGGCGAGGCGCAGCTCCTCGGCCGCGTCGCCGCGCAGCTTGCGGATGTGCTTGCACGTCCGCGCGTTGCTCGGCAGCGACTGGTTCCGCCACGCCGGGCAGGAGCAGGAGTACACGCCGCCGACGTTCTTCAACTGGTACGGGTTCTTCCCCGACCCCTGCATCGCGTAGGTCTGGCCGTCTTCAAGGTCCATGGCGCACCCCGTTGTTGAGCGTGTGGAGGAGAGGCTAACGCGGGGAGCGACCCGTTGCAACGGGCGTAGCGGGCGTTACGCGAACAACGACGCGACCGGCACCGCGAACCCAGGAAGTACGTCGGGGATGGTGAGGTCGTCGCCGCGGTTGAGGATCTGCTGCCCCTGTGCCGGGTTGTTGCGGTAAACGAAAGCCGTGTATGTTTCCGGGTCCAACACCACGACCGCCGGGACGCCGATCCCCAGATACTCACCGACCTTGGTGAACACCTCGGACCACGTATTCGTGGGCGAAACGACTTCCACACACAGGTCCGGCGTTGCGGTAATCATCCCGACGCGCGGTACCCCGCCCGGCGCTTTCGCCGTGCTCCAGAACACCACGTCCGCACCCCGCACGCGCAGCGGGATTGCCTGGATCAGTACGAGCGTGTCGTTGCTGCACACGACGCCGAGTTGATTCGCTTCGATGAACTCGGCGAGGAAGCGGGCCGCTTTCGTACAAACGCGGCCGTGGAGCGGTTGGGGCATGGGGATCTCCTTCACCTCGCCGCCGATTACTTCGACGTAAGCGCCACCGTACTGCCGTAGGAATTCGTCGAGCGTCAGGACCGGTGGTGCAGACGGGCCGGGCGGGTTCACTGCGGGCGGCGTTACGGTCGGGTTCATTGTGTTCTCCACAGGTGGCGGCATTCTACCACACCCCGAATCTTGACCACCATCCGGGTTCGCGCCGGTGAAAGGTTCGCGCCCGCGAGTAGCTATAAGCGGTACGCCACCTCACGTCACGGAGTCAGCCATGTCAATCAAAGCGTTCGCGGCACAGGCGCCGAAGGGCGAACTGAAGGCGTTCGAGTACGACCCCGGTGCGCTCGGCGACGAGCACGTCGAGATCGCCGTCTCGCACTGCGGCATCTGCCACTCCGACCTGTCGATGCTCGACAACGAGTGGGGCATGAGCGCGTACCCGCTGGTCGCGGGGCACGAGGTCGTCGGCACGGTCGCCGCGGTCGGCTCGCGCGTCACAACGGTGAAGCCGGGCGCCCGCGTCGGCCTCGGCTGGTACTCCCAGAGCTGCATGCGCTGCGGTCAGTGCATGCGCGGCGATCACAACCTCTGCCCGACGGTGGAATCGACCATCGTCGGGCGCCACGGCGGGTTCGCGAACAAGGTCCGCGCGCACTGGGGCTGGGTGACGCCGCTGCCCGACGGCGTCGATCCGGCGAAGGCCGGGCCGCTGTTCTGCGGCGGCATCACCGTGTTCAACCCGCTCGTACAGTTCGACGTGCGGCCCACGCACCGCGTCGGTATCGTCGGCATCGGCGGGCTGGGTCACATGGCGGTACAGTTCGCCAACAAGTGGGGCTGCGAGGTGGTCGCGTTCTCGTCGTCGGCCGGCAAGAGCGACGAGGCCAAACGACTCGGCGCGCACGCCGTCGTCAACTCAAAGGACGACGCGGCGATGGCGAAGCTCGCGGGCACGCTCGACCTGATCCTCGTGACCGTGAACGTGCCGCTGAACTGGCCCGCGTACATCAACGCGCTGGCGCCGCGGGGTCGGTTGCACTTCGTCGGCGCGGTGCTCACGCCAATCGCGGTTCCGGCGATGGCGATGATTATGGCGCAGAAGTCGCTCTCCGGCTCGCCGCTCGGCAGCCCGGCGACGACCGCGGACATGCTCGCGTTCTGCGCCCGGCACAAGATCGAACCGGTGACGGAGCTGTTCCCGCTGTCGAAGGTGAACGACGCGCTCGACCACGTCCGCGCCGGCAAAGCGCGGTATCGCGTCGTGCTGGAGAACGATCTGAAGGCGTAAGTCGCATAACCCCTCCCCTAAGAAGGGAGGGGCTTCAGCAGTTAGCCCCTCCCTTCTTAGGGGAGGGGTTGGGGAGAGGTTCTTTCAATCGTCACAGGAGAGCAGATGCCCGTTCCGCCCGATACCGTTCTCACTCAACTCGGCTGGCGCTACGCCACCAAGAAGTTCGACCCGGCGAAGAAGATCGCGCCCGAACTGTGGGCGAAACTCGAACAGGCGCCCGTGCTGTCGCCGTCGTCCTACGGCATTCAGCCGTGGAAGTTCGTCGTCGTCACCGACCCGGAAGTGCGCACGCGGCTGCACGCGGTGTCGTACAAGCAACCGCAGGTTCTCGACGCGTCGCACCTCGTCGTGTTCGCCGCGAAGAACCCGCCCACGCCGGCCGACATCGACGCCTACGTCGCCCGCACCGCGGAGGTCCGCGGCACCACCGTCGAAGCGCTCGAAGGCTTCAAGCAGATGATGCTCGGCTCGCTGTCGCGCATGGACGCGGCGCAGGCGCAGCGGTGGGCAGCGAAGCAGACGTACATCGCGCTGGGCGTGTTCCTCTCGGCCGCCGCGATGATGGGCGTGGACGCTTGCCCGATGGAAGGGTTCCAGGCGGACCAGTACGACGAAATCCTCGGCCTGAAGGCGAGGGGCTTGGGTTCGGTGGTGATCGCCACCGCCGGCTACCGGTCG
>CANLGS010000340.1 GCA_947490035.1 Gemmataceae bacterium | reverse complement strand
GTCGATCTTCGATTCGGGAACTTCGACGTGGCCGATGAAGTCCCACGGCCCGGCCGCGAGGAAGCCCATCGCTTCGATGCCGTCTACCGTGCCGGGGAATAGCACGTCGCCCGCGATCTGCTCCGCGACGAACCGGCCATAGGGCTTGTCGGCGTTCAGCGAACGGATGACGTAGTCGCGGTACGGCCACGCGTTGGGCCGCGGTTGATCCTTGTCGTAGCCGTGCGTTTCGCCGAAGTGAACGATGTCGAGCCAGTGCCGCGCCCACCGCTCGCCGTAGCGCGGCGACGCGAGCAATTGATCGACCAGCGCCTCGTAAGCCTTCGGGTTCTTGTCGGCGACGAACGCTTCCACTTCTTCCGGTGAAGGCGGCAAACCGGTGAGGTCGAAGTACAGGCGCCGAATCAGCGTGCGGCGGTCGGCTTCGGGCGACGCGGCGAGTCCCTTCTCTTTCAGCTTCGCGCTTACGAAGTGGTCGATCGCGTTGACGCTCGCCTGCGGCTCGCGGCTAACGGGAATGGCTGGCCTCTTGAGCGGCTTGAAGCTCCACCAGTCGGCCGGGTTCACTTCGATGCTGTCGTCCGGCCCTTTCGCGCCTTCGTCGATCCACGTCTGAAGCGTCGCGATCTCGGCTGCAGTCAGTCGCGGCTTCTTCGGCGGCATCCGCACGTCGGGGTCGTCGTGCGAGACCAGTTTGATGAGCGTGCTGTCGGCCGACTTGCCGGGCACGATCACCTTGCCGGAGTCGCCGCCGGCCAGCGCGTCGGTCCGGCGGTCGAGGCGCAGCCCGCCCTTCGCCTTGTCCGGGCCGTGGCATGATGCGCAGTGCTTCGCGAAGATCGGCAAAACGTCGCGCTTGTAATCCACTGCCTTCGGCGGATCGACCTTGTAATCCACTGCCTTCGGCGGATCGACGGCGCGGGTGTTCGCGTGCGTCGCGAGCAACAGCGCGAGGAGGGCGCAGGGAACGGCGGAGCGGGTATTCATCGGGAATGCTCCGTGCGCGGTGGTAAGTAAGAGTAGGGTACCCGATTGGTAGGAAACCGGGAGCGTGTGTCGGGATTTTCCCCAGCTTCCGACTATTTGCCGATGAGTTGAGCTTTTCTTCAGTTCTTCTGGAAAGGTGGTGGGAAGATACAGTTGGGGAGTTGAGTGCAGAGAACCTGGTGTTTGTGATACGCCACGTTCGAGCGCGGCCGGGAGTTTCACCGGGCGCGGGGCGCAAGGGTAAAATGAAGACGTGACCGGCTCGCGGTCGCGCCGGTTCCGAACTCGTTCCATCCTACGAACCAGTTCAAACTGTCCACTGTCGCGGCGCCACTGGCCGGACCACTTATGCCTGACCCCAAACCGTTTTTCGTTCTCGTCGTGGACGACTACCCGGATTCCGCCGAGGCCACCGCGCAGTTGGTGGGTCTGTACGGGTACGACGCGGTCGCGGCGCACGCCTACCGCGAGGCGCTGGATGTTGTCGCGGGCGGGTTTGCACCGGACCTCGCCATACTCGACGTGCGCCTGCCGGACGGGGACGGGTGCGACCTGGCCGAGGAGTTGTGCCGCGCTCTCGGTCGGCGGCCGGTGCTGGTGGCCGTCACCGGGTTGCAGGGGAGACGGCGCGGTGCCGCGCCGCCGGGTTCGACCACGTACTTATCAAGCCGGCCGACACGGAGGAGATGCGCGCCATCCTCGAACGGTACGCGAGCGGCGAATTACCCAACAAGACCGAGTAACGGCAGCGCGTCGCGGGCGATCAGCGCTTCGATCTTCGCCGCGTCGAGGCGGGGCAGGGCGGTGCCGTCGAGCATCCGGTTCAACCCGCGCAGGCCGTCGAGCGTCGCGTCCACCGTCGTGAACGGGTAGTCGGTGCCGAACAGCACCTTGTCCCACACGCCGTATTCCTGAACCAGCATGAGGCTGTGGTAGAACTGGAACGGCCGGTAGTGCAGCGCGCTGATGTCCGCGTACACGTTCGGGTGCTTGCGGATCACCGCCACGCACTCGCCCTCGTAAGGGTGGCCGAGGTGCGCGAGGATGATCTTCACTTCGGGGTGCCGGATCGCGACCGGTTCAATGTGTCGCGGCAGCGTGCATTCGAGCGGCGCCTGACTCACGAACGTCGTGCCCGTGTGCAGCAGCACCGGGAGCCGGTGCTTCGTAGCGTACTTCCACAAGGGTTCGAGGCGCTCGTCGTCTGGGCGGAACCCGGCGTACATCGGCAGCAACTTGATCCCGCGCAGGCCGAGTTCTTCGTGCCCGTCGCGCAACTCATTCTCCCAACCCGTTTGAGTCGGATCGACCGATAGGAACCCGATGAGCGTGTCCGGATGCGCGCCGACATACTTCGCGACGTGCGCGTCATGGACCCACACGCCGGACAGCTTCGCCTTGCCGCCGAACACGACCGTTCGCACCGGCACGCGGCACGCGGCGCGGTAGTCCTCGTAGCGCACCGTCAGGTCGAACTCGGTGCCGCCCTTCGCGCGTTTCGCCTGCTCGCGGAAGTCCGCGGTGAAGTCGCGTGGGTATTCCCAGAAGTGACTGTGAACGTCGATGAGCATGTCCGAGATTGTAGTCATCACGCTCCGCGTGATGTTCTTTCTCGGCAACACGGGGAGCCTTTGCGCCAAAGAGCATCACGCGGAGCGTGATGACTACACTTCCTCCGGCTCCGGCGGTTCCGGCAGCGGCACGAACCGGTACAGCCACCACGCGACCGCGTTGCACACCAGCACAGATACGTACACGTCGAACATCGGATCCCACGCGTCACGCCCGGTCAGCCCGAACACCCTCTCCTGCCGGTCGGTGAACCACCCGACAAACCACTGCGACGCCATCGCGCCGAGGACGCCGAGGCCGTTCATCAGGCCGAAGATGGTCGCGGTGTGCCGCCCGCACTGCGGGATCGCGCACGACCACCAGTTCGGTAGCGTCACGTGCATCGCGCAGAACGACAACCCCCACAGTGCCGCGAGTGACAGCGCGTCATCTTGCCGGATGCCGAGGAACAGGCACGCGGCCGCGGTGAGGTAGCAGACCACGCCGAGGTAACGCCGCCCGCGAACCGGGTCCGCGAGCTTCGAGAGTTGGTCCGCGAGCCACCCACCAAACAGCATCCCGACCGCGGAGCCGGCCATCACCAGCGAAGTCAGATTCCCCGCTTCGACGTTCTCGACGCCGCGCGTCGCGTGCAGATACTTCTGGAACCACGAGTAGAAGAAGTACGTGTAGAACGCGCCGCACACCATGATGAGGCTGAGTACCAGCACGCCGCGATTCGTAAGGACGGCGCCCCACGGCACCGGGCTGGGGTTCGCCGTCTGCGACTCGCTCTCGTTGCCGGTGCGGATGCGCGCGAGTTCCGCTTCGTTCACCCCGCGATGCTGTGCCGGGTCGTTGCGAAACCACATCCAGAAGCCGACGGCCCACGCGACGCCGATGAACCCGTAGACGAAGAACGCGAGTCGCCAGCCCGCGAGGCCGATGAGGTACGCGGTGGCGGCGGGCGCGGCGACCGCGCCGAGTTGCGAGAACGCGAGCATCACGCCCTGCACGCGGCCGCGTTCCGTCGGCGGGAACCACCGCGCCATGACCTTCGCGGCGTTCGGGAACGCACCGGCTTCCGCCGCGCCGAACAGGAATCGCACGAGCAGCAGCGTGAGCAACCCGGTCGCGGCCCCGGTGAGCGCGGTGAACACGCTCCACGCGAGGACGATCGACGACAGCACGGATCGCGGTCCGGTCTTGTCGCCGAGCCAGCCTGCGGGCACCGCGAAGATGCCGTAAGCGAGCGTGAACGACATGAGCACGTAGCTCATCTCGGAGTTGCTGAGGCCGAGTTCCTTCTGGATGGGCACGACCGCTTGCCCCATGCAAATGCGGTCGAGGTAGAGGATGCCGGACAGCCCGCACAGCCACGCCGCGACGACGAACCGCGCCCGCGTCGGCGGCAGATCGGCGTCTTCGGGTTCGGGTGACGACATGGCTTTCTGGAGCGCGGGCTTTCAGCCCGCTGCTTTGGTTTACGCGACGCGAAGCAGCGGGCTGAAAGCCCGCGCTCCAGAAACCACACGCTATCCGCACACCCCTTCACTCGCAAAGAGATTCACCGCGTTCGGCGCTCGCGTTCTCTTCTCGCGTCTGGTGAAATGTCAGCCTTGCACACCGGAGCGCCTCATGTTGATCGGTTACGTCAGCGACGAGCGGTACGTCGCGCTGCCCGACGCGGTGCTGGAGTTCATCGGCGCGAGCGGCACATCCGCGGAGGCGCGGTCGCGCGCGTCGGGGTCGGTGTTCGCGGACCTGCCGCACGGCGAGTACAAGGTCGTCATCCAGAAGCCGGGGTTCGGCGCGAAGTTCAGTCGCGTGACGCTGCCGCTCGCGAAGCCGCATCACTTCCGGCTGCTCTCGGATTGCCTGCTCGGGTACGCGTGGCCGAAGTGGGTGCGGTCGGGCGAGGCGTCCGAGTTCCGCGTTCACTCGGTCGAACCGTACAAACTCGAACTGTGGCGGTACGGTGCGTCGCCGGAGTTCGTGAAGGCTCTGGGTTGGCACGACGAACACGGCCCGCGTGCGGTCATGCAGATCACGCCCGACGGCGACTACACCCAGACCGGCGCGGAGTGGAACAAGGTCGGCTACGTGAACTCCGTGCATTCGCAACACGTGAAGGGGCCGGAACGCAGTGGGCTGTACTACTTCCGCGCCTCAACGAAGAGTGGCAGGGAGTTTAGCTTCCCGTGGGTTGTAGCGCCCGCGAAGCCGCAAGCGGCGATGGCGGTGCTGGCGTCGAACATCACCTGGAATGCGTACAACTCGTTCGGTGGGCGCAGCAACTACATTCACGCCGATGGGCTTCCCGACACGCCGACCATCAACGCACGCGCGGAACTGAAACGCTACTCCGACGCGGGGTTCTTCACCTGGGGCGCGGACCACTACCCGGCGCTGTCGTTCGACCGACCAGAGCCGTTCAACCACATCGACTTTTCCGAGCGCATCACGGACCCCATCGAAGGGCGGCAGGCGTGCCACCTCGCGCCCGCCGAATGGCGTCTGCTCGGCTGGCTCGAATCGCACAACTTCGCTTACGACTACTACGCGGAGACGCAACTCGATGACGGCGAACTCGACCTGTCGCGTTACAAGGTGCTGGTCGCGTCGGTTCACCCCGAATACTGGACGCGACGGATGTACGAGCGCGTCAAGCGGTGGGTGTTCGAGGAAGGCGGCCGGCTCGCGTACCTCGGCGGCAACGGGCTGAACTGCGAGGTCGAACTGCGCCCCGACGGCACGGCGAACTACATCAACGGGAAGCTGAAGGGTCTGAGCGTGGCGGGTCTGGGCGGGTACGAAAGCCGCTACGCGATGCGCCACGAATCCGAAGCGAGTCTGCTCGGCTGCGTGTTCACGCCAACCGGCGCGATGACCGGCGCACCGTACAAGGTGCTGGACGCGTCGCACTGGGCGTTCGCGGGCACCGGGCTGAAGGACGGCGATACGTTCG
>CANLGS010000339.1 GCA_947490035.1 Gemmataceae bacterium | reverse complement strand
ACCATCTTCCCGCCGTGCGGCAGGGGGAACGTGACCTCGTCGCCGCCCTTGCGCGCGGGCGGTGCGGGGGCGGTGCGGGCCGGGGCGGGCGGTGCGGGCCGGGGCGGCTTCGGCGCGGGCGACGGTTCGTCCGCGAGTTCGGCGACCGGGAGGAGGTCGGCGAGCACCGCCTCCCACTCCCGCGCGTCCTTCGGGCGGTCGTCGGCGTCTTCGGAGGCGCTGTTGCCGATCAGTTTGATGAGCGGCAGCGGCACGCCGCCGGCTTCGAGCTTGTCCCGCCAGTTGCCCTTCACCTCCGCATCGACACGGCCGACAAACATCTGGTACGCGATCACCCCCAGCGCGTGAACGTCGTCGCGCGGGTCCGGCTTCTCGCCGGCGCGCTGCTGCGGGCTGGAGTAGAGCAGGCTGTACGACCCCTTGAGCATCGACGGCAGCCGGCCCTTCACCGACTCGTAAGCACGCGACTTGTCGGCGGCGACGAGGTAATCGACCGCGACGCCGCCGATGCCGTAGTCGGTGATGCGCGGGGTATCGCCGGCCATGAGGACGTTCGCCGGCTTGAGGTCGCGGTGGACGACGGGGGGCGTCAGGGCGTGCCCGCGGGCGAGAGCCGCGGCGATGGGGTGCAGGACCGCGACTGCGCGAGCGATGCGCTCCCCAGGCTTCAAGGCGTGCCATTCGAGGATCGCATCCGCGAGCGTGCCACCCTCAACGTACTCGTACATCAGCCACGGCGCGTCGCCCTCCAGGTGGCATTCGAGCAGCGGGACGATGTTCGGGTGCGAGCCGATGCTGTCCATCACGCGGTCGATGACATCTTGCTCGTGGGCGACGAACTTCCGGCGCGCCGCCGGGTCGGTGCAGAACTTCACCACGCGGGGCGCGGCGAACCGCTTGCTGCGGGTGAGCCACACGTCGCCGAATCCACCACCACCGATCTTCTGCACCAGCTTCCAGTTGCCTACGCGGCCGGGCACCCACTCATCCGGCACGAACCTCGGTGGGTGCGGCGGGAGCAGTTCGACCACCTTCGCGACCGCCTCCTCTTCGGAGGTACCGTCCTCGTAGATGGTGTACCCATACGGCAGGCTCTCGCCCTTGGGGTCGTCCTTCCGCTTGAGCGACTGCCGCACCGCCTCCGGCATCCCCGCGATGAGTTGCACCGCCAGTTCCTTCTCGCGCCCCGTCAGTTGCGGCGCGCTTTCCTCCACCGCTTTTCGCGCCTCGGCGATGGCCTCGTCCGCTTTCTTGCCGATCGACTCCTTGACGGCCTCTTCGAGCTTGTGCTGGGCGTGCATCTCGCGCCACCGCTTGAGCGCGTAGGCGCCCACGCCGTGAACGTAGCTGCCGTAGGGCACCTCTTCCAGCAACCCGCCGATGCCCTTCTCGGCGATGCCCTCGGCGATGCACTTCATGAACTCGAACATGGGCCGAAACATGGTCGCCCTCGGTGTGGGTGCATGTGCGGAGTGGCCGCTTAGCAAAGCTTCGCTCGCCGCGCCCGAACATTGGCTGCAATTCCGAGATTGTACCTCGGACGAGCCGGAAGCGTAAGCGACGGACAGCGCTGTCCGTCGCTTAGGTAGTGTCTCAGTTTGGTTTTTTGTGGTGCGGGCACGTTCCGGAGTTGCCCCGGTTGTTGGGTATTTGACTTTGGCCCACTGATCACCCATATTATTAGTATACGAATGAACAAAGCCCTCTCACCGACACAGCCGGGCCGCTACCAGGTTTCCCAAGGCTTTTTGTGATAACGGCCACCCCCGGCCTCTTCCGAACCCTGGGAATCCTGGGACAAGCGCATCATAACGGCCGCTGCTTTGCGATGCCAAGCAGCGAAACACTGGGAATCACTGCAAACCACGAGAGGAGCAAAACAGTGGGGGGTGGCAGGGGGGCCAACCCTTCCAACTCCAAAAGGCTCACACGACCACTGCTGGTCTCGCCGGCGAAAGCTACGCAGTCCAGATGCCTACACCACAAACTGAGACACTACCGTCGCTTACGCTTCCGCCTCGTCAAACGCGATTCGCGTAAGATAACCCGCCCGACCGCCCGGAGCGCGTATGTCCGTTCAGATTTTCACCGTCGAGTCGCAGCCGTTCGCCGAGAACTCCTACGTCGTCTGGAAGGACGGCAGCCCCGACGCGTTCGTCATCGACCCCGGCTTCGAGCCGGAGTTGATCGTCGAAGCGCTCGGCGAGCGCGACCTCACGCTCGTCGCGATCGTCTGCACGCACGGCCACTGCGACCACATCGCCGGGAACGCCGCGCTCAAGCAGGCGTACCCGAACGCGCCCATTCTCATCGGCGCCGGCGACGCCGCGATGCTCACCGACGCGAACAAGAACCTGAGCGCGGCGTTCGGGTTCGACATCACCAGCCCGCCGGCCGACCGCGTCGTGACCGACGGCGAGACGCTGACCGTCGCGGGGATCGCGATGGAGGTGTCCGAGGTACCGGGGCACTCGCCCGGTCACGTGGTGTTCGTGATTCGCGAGACGCAACCGTTTATGGTGCTGGGCGGCGACGTGCTGTTTCGCGGAAGTGTGGGCCGCACGGACTTCCCCGGGGGCAGCCACGAGCAACTGAAGGCCGGCATCCGCCGCGCGCTGTGGCCGCTGCCGGACGACACCGTGGTGTACCCCGGCCACGGGCCGGTCACGACCACCGGTTACGAGAAGCGCACGAACCCTTACGTCGCGGAGTGAGATCGTCGTGCGAAGCCGCGAGCGGCTTCAAAACTCCATCTCGCGCAGCGACCGTGCCCCGGCGCGCAGTGGCACCACCACCGCGCCCGCGCCCGCGATCAGCCCCACCGGGATGCCCGCGTACACCCACGGATTGATGTGTGCCGCGCCCTGGGTCGCGCGCTGCGCGAGTTGCGCTACGTGGAACGGAACCACCATCGTGCCGATCACGGCGACGAGGAACGCCAAGCCGACCACCATGTTCACCGTGCCGCCGAAACCCACCACGATCTTCGACGGGTCCGTTTCGCGGAACGTCGGCAGGTACGCGCCCAACCCGACGTTCAGCGCGCTGAGACCAATGGCGACCACCGCGACCGCGACCGCGTGCAGTATCAGTCCTTCCACGGGGAGCGAGAGCAGCGCGTCGCTGGTCAGAATCAGCGTCTCCGCGACGAGCAGCGAGCCGGTCGCGGCGAACGCGAACTTGCCCCACAGAATCTGATCGCGACTCAGCGGCGTCAGGCCTAGAATCCAGAACTTCCGCCCTTCGAGCGAGATCAAGGGGAAGATAAATCTGCTAAGCCCGGCACACAGCAGAATCGCGGTGCCGCTGAGGTTCATGAGACTGATCGTGTACTTGTCCATCATTCCCAGGTCGGCGGAGTAGTACTGCCTGAAGTTGGTCGCGCCGATCAACATCAGCACGGCGAAGATGGCGAGAACGGCCCACTGCGTCGGGTCGCGCCGGAACGTGCGGAAGTCCTTCACCACCAGCACGCGCGTCCGCTTGTCGAGGTACCACACGAGCGCTTCCATAGCCCGGTCGAGCGGGCTGGTGCCGTAAATCTTCTTGCCGCGCCCGAAGGCCGAGATGCGGTCGTTCGCGGTGCGGTACACGCGCTTCGCGAGCCACGCCGCGACCAGGAAGAACAAGAGGCCGTTGCTCCACACCTGGGCGAGCGGGACGAGCGCCGCGGCCAGGTCGCCGCGGGCCGCGGCCATGACGCCGCGGGTCATCCAGTGGCTCGGCGCGAACCCGCTGCGGAGCAGGTCGAACTGGCCGATGAGGTCGTCGAGTTCGCGCCCGCTAGTCACGATCGACCGCTTGAACGTGACCGCGATCCGGTAGCCCCAGGCGATCAGCACGAGGGCGATCACCAGCCCGACGAACGCGAAGAACTGTTTGCGGTTGCGCGGCATGTACCGCACCAGCAGCAGGCACCCCGCGGCGGACACGGAGCCGGGCAGGATGACGTAGCCCAACAGAAACAGCGGCAGCAGCGGGTAGAAGTACCACGGCACGCCGGACATGATGCCGTAGGCGGCAAAAATAGGCACGCCGAGGATGACGAAGCCCCACGAACTGAACACCACCGCGGCCTGGAACTTCATGGCGAAGATCTGGTCGGCGCGGGCCGGCGAGCAGAGCAGGAACTTCGCCTCCGGGCTGGTGAACAGGCTCGCGTACAGGATGATGCCGGTGGAGAAGACGAGCATCGTGCCGAGCGTGAAGAACAGCAGGTCGAACAGCGCCTCAACAATCGCTCCCTTAAACGGGATGTTGTTGACCGCGAGCTGGTTGAACAGGTACAGGCTGACGGCGAACGTGAACGCGGCGACGACGGCGCTGGTGGCGACCATGGTAAGCAGCCGGGCGCGGCCGTTGGCGAGCGCGACGCGCAGCCCGTTGCGGAACAGCCGCGCCCGCAGCCGGCGGAATAGCGCGCCCTGATCGGCAACCGGCGGAAGTTCGGCGCCCATGTTCCCCTCTTCGTGGCACAGACATTCCTGTCTGTGCGGCTTCAAGCTTCGTAGCAGCACAGACAGGAATGTCTGTGCCACAAGAAATTACAGCTAAACAGTCGCTGGCGTGGCCTCGTCTGCCACTTCCTCTGTGATCTTCATGAACAGGTCTTCGAGCGACCCATCCTGATTCGCCTGCTTGCGCAGGTCGGTCATGTCGCCGCAGCCGAGGAGTTTGCCGCGGTCGAGGATGCCGATGCGGTCGGCCAGTTCCTGCGCGATGTCCAGCGTGTGCGTACTCAGGAAGATCGTCATGCCGTCGCTCGCCAGCTTGCGGAGCAGCAGTTTCAGTTCGCGGATGCTCTTCGGGTCGAGGCCCACGGTCGGCTCGTCGGCGATCAGCAGTTTCGGCTCGTGGACCAGCGCCGCGGCGAACACCGTGCGCTGCCTCATGCCGTGCGAGTAGCGCTCGGTCAGGTCGTCCACGAACTCGTCGAGGTGGAACAACTCGATCACCTCTTCGATCTTCTCGGCGGAGCGCGCGGCGGGCATCGCGTAGAGGTCGGCGGTGAACTGGAGGAACTCGCGCCCGGTCAGCTTCTCGTACAGGAACGGCTGGTCGGGGACGTAGCTGACGAGCGCGCGGGCGTGGTCGCCCTGGGCGCGCACGTCGAACCCGCCGATGCTGACGCTTCCCGTTGTGGGGAACAAGAGGCCGCAGAGCATCTTGATGGTGGTCGTCTTGCCGGCGCCGTTCGGGCCGAGGAACGCGAACAGCTCGCCCGGCGGCACGTGCAGACTGAGGTCTTGCACCGCGACCTTCGGGCCGTACAGCTTGGTGACGTTGTCGATGCGGATCATGTGAAGAACCTTCTCCGAGAAAGCCGCTCGCGGCTTCGCGAGCGCGTTGGGGTGTTGCCCGCGTCGCCCCACACCCAGGGCGTTGCCCTGGGCTGAGGAGTGTCACCCTTTCAGGGTGAATACGACATGCAGTCCGAAGGACTGGCACTTCTCAGCCCGGCAACGCCCTGGGTGGGCGCTAATCCTCGCGCTCGAACACGAGCGTTT
>CANLGS010000338.1 GCA_947490035.1 Gemmataceae bacterium | reverse complement strand
CGACGTACTGCTTCGCGAGGTGCGTGATGCCGGCGAAGTCGCCGGCCGCGACGAGCTTCGGGTCCACCAACTGCGAGCCGACGCCGAGGCACACCGCGCCGGCCTTCAGGAACGCCGGCGCGGTGGCGAGATCGACCCCGCCGGTCGGCATCAGCCTCACCTGCGGCAGCGGACCGCGCAGCGCCTTGAAGAACGCCGGGCCGACCACGTCGGCCGGGAAGACCTTCACCACGTCCGCGCCCGCCTCCCACGCGGTCAGCACTTCCGTCGGCGTGAACGCGCCCGGCATCACGAGTTTGTCGTAGCGGCGGCACATTGCAATGACTTCGAGGTTCACGGTCGGCGCGACGATGAACTCGGCCCCCGCCAAGAGCGCGGCGCGGGCCGTCTCCGGGTCGAGCACGGTGCCGGCGCCGAGCAGCACGCGGGCGCCGAGTTCGCGCTTCGCGGCGCGGATCACGTCGAGCGCGTTGGGCACCGTGAGGGTGACTTCGGCCACCGTCACGCCGCCAAGCGCGAGCGCCTTCACCACCTCGACAAGTGGGTCGGGGTCGGAGAAGCGGACGACGGCGACGATGCCGCAGTCGGTGACGCGCTGCAAGTCTTGTTCGCGGCTCATGAGCGGATTGTCCGCCCGCGGCACGCCGTTGGCAACTGCTCTCCCAAGAACAGGGGCTTACGCCCCCCGCTCGTCTTGGTACACTTGCTGAGTTCCCATCGCCCGGCCACGAGACCCGCCATGCCGCGCCGCCCGTTCCCCGTGTTCGTCGTGTCGGTCGGCCTCGCACTGGTGTTCTTCACCGTGCTGCGCCCGCTGTTCGGCCAGACCGCGCCCGCCGCGCCGCCGGCCGACGACCCGGCCCGGTATGAGCGGGTGAAGATCGAGCTGACGGCCGAGGGGCCGAGAGTCGAGGGCAAACTGAAGCTCGCCGCGGTCGCGCTGAAGACCGACACCGGCAGTTCCCGGATCGACCTGGCGCACGTCCGCCGCATCACCTTCCAGAAGGAGCCGGACGGGAAGTCGAGCGACAGCGTCCAACTGACCGACAAGAGCGTGGTCCGCGGGAAGGTGACGGACGAGGTGTTCGTGGTCGAGATCCCCGGCGGCGAGGCGCGGCTGAAAAAGGCCGAGGTGCGCGAGATCAAGGTCGTGCGCGACGACAAGCTGTCGCTCGTCTCCGTCCTGCTCGGCCTGCTCACGCTGACCGCGATGGAGATCGTGCTGGGCATCGACAACATCATCTTCCTGGCGATCATCGCCGGCAAGCTGCCGAAGGAGCAGCAGCCGCGGGCGCGCAAGATCGGGCTGGCCGCGGCGCTGGGCACCCGCATCCTGCTGCTCGGGTCGCTGTGGCTGCTGCTCGGGCTGACGGCCCCGCTGTTCACCCTGCCGGACTTCGGCGTGCTGCACGACATGGAGGCCCGCGAGGTGTCGTGGCGCGACCTCATCCTGCTGGGCGGCGGGCTGTTCCTGATCGGCAAGAGCACCTACGAGATGCACTCGAAGGTGGAAGAGGCGAAGGCCGAGCGGGACGGCCAGCCCGTTCTGACGTCGCCCAAGAAGGTGAGCTTCGGGTGGACGATCTTCACCATCGCCGTCATCGACATCGTGTTCTCGCTCGACTCGGTCATCACCGCCGTCGGCATGGTCGAACAGATCTGGGTGATGATTACCGCGATGGTGCTGGCGATGCTGGTGATGCTGTACTTCGCCGGCCCGATCGCGCGGTTCGTGGAGAAGTACCCGACGATCAAGGTGCTGGCGCTGAGCTTCCTCATCCTGATCGGCGTGATGCTGGTGGCGGAAGGGTTGGGCCAGCACATCGACAAGGGGTACATCTACGTGGCGATGTCGTTCTCGCTGATCGTCGAAATGGTGAACATGCGGCTGCGCGGCCTGAAGAGCGAGAAAGACGGAGGCGAAGAGAAGCCGGCGCCGCCGGGAGACCCCAAATCGGCCGTTTGAAGACTGACCGCGGAAGAGAAGAGCCGCAGATAACGCAGACGGACGCAGATCAAACCAAAGAGGAAGAGTGTTTGAAAACAGCTCTCTCTTTGGTTTGATCTGCGTCCGTCTGCGTTATCTGCGGCTCTTCTCTTCCGCGGCTGTCAGGCGCGTGTGGTGACGTATCCGCGGAGCGAGCCGCCGAGCTGCTTCACCCACGTCTTCAACCCAGAAAACTCCGGGCGGTCCGCGTCCGGCTCGCGGGTCACCAGGTACACCGCGTCGGCGGCCGAACAGGTCGCGTCGCGCCCCGGCACCACGCCCCACACGCCGGCGTCGATCAGCACCCAGTCGAACCACTGGCGCAGTTGCGCGACCAGCTTCGGCAGGTCGCGTCCGACCGCGTCCGCGGTGCCGTCCGTGGCCGTGCCCGCGACGAGCGCCTGAAGGCTTGGCGCCGGCGTCGGCTGGAGCGCCCACGGCAGCGGCAGGTTCTGGCCCAGCACCTCCGCAAGCCCCGGTGCGGGCCGCAGCGCGAGCTTGTTCGCAATGCCCGGACGCGTGAAGTTCGCGTCGAGTACCAAGACGCGCTGGCCGTCGCGTGCGAGCGTGAGCGCGAGGTTCAGCAGTACCGTGGTGGTGCCCGCTTCCGGCGACGCGGCGGTGAACGTGATGGCGCGTGAGGTGGCGTCCGGCAGTTGCTTCGTGATCTCGTCGCGGAGCGTGCGGTACTCGCCGCTGACCGGGTGATCCGGGAAGTGCAGCGCGACCAGACCCGCGTCCGGCCCGCCTGTGCGCCCGACGACCTTCGGCGCGGCGTCGTGGAAACGCACCGACAGGATCGGCGTACCCGGCTCGATGACGACCGCGGGAACCGGCGTGGCGATGCGCGGGAACGAGCGCGCCGGCTCTGCCTTCTTCGCTTCCGGCTTCGACGCGCCGGAGAACACCGGGCCGCCCGGCCCGCCGATCTCGACGAACGGCGCGTCCTCGGCACCGGCGACGAACCGCTCGTCGTCCGCGTCCCGTTCCTCGACCACTGCCGAGCGGGCCAGATTCGATCCGGTCAGCGCGCTAAACACCCGGCTCATTCCGTGCCCCTGTCGTCTGAGAAACCTCTCCCCAACCCCTCCCTCAAGAAGGGAGGGGCTAAACCTTCGTGCGAAGCCGCGAGCGGCTTCGGTCTGAAGCCCCTCCCTTCTTGGGGGAGGGGTTGGGGAGGGGTTGTGAACCTCTGTGTCACGCCGACCGCTTGCGGGTCGCCTTGTCCTTCGGGCCGCGCGCCGTCGCGTCGCCGACCGTCTTCCGCTTCGCAGGCCGCTCCGGTTCGGCCACGCGCGCCGGGTGCGGCAGCAGCACCGCGTCGCCGGTGCCGTCCTCGTCCGGCGGCGTGATGCCCAGCCGGTCGAGCGCCTCGAACGCGGCCTCCACGTCGATCAAGTCGGCGCCGGCTTCCGCGCCCAACTCGAACGCCAGCGCCGCGGCCCGGTTCAGCACGCGTGGCAACCCGCCGCACGCGGACACCAGCAGCATGACCGCTTCGTCGTCGAACACCTTCGCGGGGTCACCGCCGGCCGCGCGAACTTGATGTCGCAGATACGCGGCCGACTCTTCCGCCGTGAGTGCGTCGATCGCTTGCCGCACCGCCACGCGGTCCGCGAACGGCGCGTAGGCGGGTCGGCGCAGTTGGTCGCGGAGCATCGGGTGCGCGACCAGCACCGCGAACGCGACCGCGCCCGTTCGCGATTCCAGGTTGCCGAGCAACCGCAGCTCTTCGAGCGCGGTCTGGCTCAGGTGTTGGGCTTCGTCGATCACAATGACGGTGGGGAAGCCGCTGCCCGCGGCGTCGAGCAGATGGCCCGTCACCGCGAGCCTCAGTTCCTGTTCGCTCAGTCCCTGGTAGGGCTTACCGAGGTCGAAGAGGATCGCTTGAAGGAGGTCGGCGGGCTTATCGGCGCGGGCGTTCGGGATCATCACCCGCGGCACGTCGGGGAGCAGGTCGTCGAGCCACTTGCGGGCGACGAGCGACTTGCCGACCCCGCTCGGGCCGTCGATAAGGACGACCGGGTCGCGGCGGGCGAACGCGGCGGCGACGGCCGCGAGCGCCGCGGCGTGCGACGGCGCGGGAAAGTACGCGGCGGCGTCCACAGCCGGGCGAAACGGCGACCGGTCCATGCCGAAGTGCGACCAATCCACGACCGCGTCTCCGTTGGGTACTGCGCCGGCGGGCTGCGAACGAACCGTTCCCGTCGATACGTAATCGGCCTTTATGAAGGTGCGACTTGACTCCATCACACAAGCTAGGCGTCAAGTGCGCCGCTCCAGTTTTTCTCACCGAATTTTTCCGCGGAAACGGCATACGATTTCGTACTTGCACACCTGGGCGCGACCGGTATATGTCACCCTCAGCACAGGTCACCACACAGCGAACGCGCTGCAAGGAGGCAGAGGCATGAGCAGGACGCTCACCCTGATCCAGACCGGTTGGGAGTCGGTCCAAGCGACCGCCGAAAGCGGGCGCAAGTCGGACGCGCTCGCCCGACTGGACCGGCTGCTCGCACGCCCCGACGTGCCCGCGGACATCACACTCGCGGGGCACAAGTTGGCCGGCGAACTGGCCCTCGACACCGGCCGCTTCGCACTGGCGCAGCGGCACCTGAAAGCGGTAATCGCGCTCGATCCGACGGACGCCCGCACTCGCTACCTCGCGGGCCGTGCGTGGGAAGAAGACCCGGACGGTTGCGACCGCCGCGCCGCGATCTGCTTCCGCAAGGCGGCGCTGCTCGACGGCACGAATCCGCTGTACCGCGCCGCCTTCGGGCGTGCCGCTGCAAGGTGCGGCAAGGTGCGGCACGGCGTTCGCGAGATGCTCGCCGCGGCGGACCAGGAACCCGGCGATGTGGACGTGGTGCGCGTCGTGGTGGGCGGGTTGTTGGAGATGGGCAAGCCGGGCAGCGCGCGACGCGTGCTGACGAAGGCGATGTTCTTCCGCGCCGGTCACCCCGAACTCGCGGCGCTCGGCGAGCGCACCCGATTCGAGACCGCGCGACGCGCGCAGCGGCTAGCGGCGAAGACACGCGGAAACACACGGGACGCGCAGGACGCGCAATTCGCCACGGATGGCGACCGTGTGCTTCTGCCGTTCATCCGCATCTCGGACGGCACCGGCGCCAAGAGCGCGAGCGGCGAGACCGTGCGAACGGACGTGGTGTCGTTCCCGCGCCCGCACCTCGGCCGGCTTCGCGCCGGCAAGGTCGATCGGTAAGGACACCGACGAAGCGAGCGGCCGGCAGGATGCCAGAGCCGCGATCACGCCCGGCGCAGGACGCGTCCGGGCGTGGTCATTTCTGGGGAGTGTTCAGTTCTCAGTGTCAGCCCTCTCAACATGTGTTTTTCGCCTCCTCGACGAGGCGAGCAGTTGAGTAGTGTTTATGTTGCTTGCAATACACGGGCTTCTGGGTGGGCGGTGTTTTCGGACCGCGTTTGTGGCGGGCCAAGCCCCCCAATCGGACGTTGGCGGCAATCGTCGTCAACAATCGCGTGAAGGCTGTCGAGCTCAGGGTCCGCCACCCGACCCATT
>CANLGS010000337.1 GCA_947490035.1 Gemmataceae bacterium | reverse complement strand
TCTTCAGAATCTCCTCGAAGAACAGTTGCGTCTCGCGCGGCATCGACCAGAAGAGGAAGTCGTCGAACTCGCCATAGAGTTGTGGGTCGGGCGAGGTCGCGTTGATGCTCCGCAGGTCGAGCCACTGGCCGGCGAAGTTCGCGGTGAACCGGGCCGCCTTCAGGTCGGTCAACATGCGTTCCACTTGCGCCCGGAGCGCCGCCGGCTTCGCCAGTTCGCCCTTCTTCGCGAGCGTGAACAGTTCGGCGTCGGGCATGCTCGACCACAGGAAGTAGCTCAACCGCGACGCGACCGCGTAGTCGTCGAGCTTTGGGTTTTTGCCCTTCGTGTCGGTCGGTTCGGTGAGGAACAGGAAGTGCGGCGAACACAGCGCGGCCTTGTAGCCGAGGAGCATCGCGTCCGCGAACGTCAGATTCTTGTCGAGCGCGGTGTGGACGATCTTCACGTAGTAGTGTTCGAGTTCCTTTGAAACCGGTCGGCGGAACGCGAGCGGCAGGAACGCGCGCATGAGACGGTCGGCGTCGTCGCGCGGCTTCGCGGAAGCCGGCGTGAGCGGATCGTAGGTGAACGAATCCGGGCGCGGCTTCGTGTTCGGTTCCGGCTTGCCGTCCGCGATGAGCTTCGCGATCGAGGTCTGTTTCAGCGGCAGGCCCGCGAACAGCCGGTCGTAGCCGACGCCCGGCCACGGCTCGATCGGGCCTTCGACCTCGAGCCACTCCACGGCGAGTCCGGGGCCGGTGTACTTGTCGAGTGGTCCCGTGCCGACCGACGGCATGTTCCGCAATGTGGGGAGCGACCAGCCGGTGAAGACGATCATGTGCCGCGCCTTCAGGTCGAATTCACCTTCGATGATCGTGGGTTTGCCGGGCGGAACGTCGTGAACGCCGCGAACGTCGTGGTCTTCGCGGCCGTAGGATTCGCGTGCGGAGAGCAGCACCGGCAGCGGCTTGCCGTCGGTGCCGACGGCGTACACCGACGCCTTCACCCGGTAGCGGCCCGCGACCGGCACGGGCGCCGTCCCGCACGGCACGTGGCCCCACGTCCGGGCGTGCATGACGAGCGTGTCGCCGTCGAGCCGCACGACCTTGTCGAGCAAGTCCTTGAACGTGGACATCTTCTCGGTGACCTGCTTCCCGGTGCGCCGCTCCTTGAACACCGTTTGTGGGCGCGTCGGGATGACCGTGTGCAGCGCCTTCTCCGCGGCGTCCTGGTAGCGAAGAAGATGCACCGGCGAGATGTCGAGCGCGGCGCTCACGTTGTCGAAACCGGCCGCGGAGTTGTCGTCGGGTAGCAGGTCTTTGACGTGCGCGTCGGTGCCGAGCAGGTCTTGAAGTGTCGTCTCGTACTCGGTGCGGTTGAGCCGCCGCAGCACGACGCGGCCGTCGGTGTTCTGCCGCGCGAGCGAGGCCGCGTGCAGCGCCTTGTTCAGGTCCGCGAGGGCCGCTTGTGACTCTTTCTCCGGCGGGCGATCCGCGCTCTTGGGCGGCATCTCCCCGCGCGCGACGCGGTCGAGTACCTTCGTCCAGGTCGCGGCGGTGTCCTTGTCGGTGAGCGTGAGCGGGAGGTTGTCGAGCCTGAGTTTGCCGCGCTGCACGTCGGGGCCGTGGCACTCGACGCAACGCCCGGCCGCGAACTTGCGGAGCCGGGCTTCGGCGTCGCGATCCTGCGCGCCCGCCGGCGCCGCGACCAGCACGAGGACGAGCGCGGCGAGGCGGGGGAGGTGGGCGGTCATCGGTCCTCGTGGTTGTAGCCGCTGGCCGTCGAAGCGGCAGAGACAGGCCAGCGGCCTGTACTACTTCGCTTCGAGATCGACCTGCACCGCGTGCAGAATCTCCTTCGTCGCGTCGTTCTGGACGAGCGCGACGAGCTTCAGGTTGCGTAGCGCCAGCGGGCGGTCGCTCCGCGGGAACGGGTCTTCCGTCTTCGCGTAGTCGTCGAGGTACTTGGTGAGCGTCCCCTTGATCGCGTCCGGGTCGATGGTCACGATCTGCTCGTGCGTCTTCTTGGTCAGCGCGACGCCTTTCGCCCCGCCCGGCATCGCGCGCACCACCATGTGGTGGTAGCGCAAGCCGTTGCCGCCGGTGTAGCGGACGCGCTCTTCCGCCAGCACGAACCGCAGCATCATTTTGTCGCCGGGCGCGTCGAGGTCCGCGACGGTCGCCTTCGCGCTGAAGCCGCCCTTCTCGCCCTTCGACACCGCGAGCGCGAGCTTCACGCCAGCCGGCTTCTCGAGGAGTTCGTCGAGCGTGGTGCGGAACTGCTTGTAGAACTTTTCGGAGTCGGCCGCGCCGCCGCCGTTGCCGGTGCCGAGTTTGCCGCTGATGAACACGGTGGGCGCGCCGCGAATCTTGTCGGCGTAGTACTCGACGCGGTCGATGCCCTCCGGGCTGGTGAGCGGGTCCGGGCGCGGCACGTGGAAGTGGTACTGAAGCAGGATCACGTCGCTTGGCTTGTACGTCTTCAGCAGCGCGTCGAACGCGAGATCGACGCCGACGCACGGCGGGCACTCGGCCCCGGTGAACACCTCGACCACCGCGGCGCGATCGGTCTTCGCCTTGCGGCCCGCGAACGCCTCCGCCTTGAACGGCGGGTTGGTCTTCGCGTACTCGGTGAAGTCGCGCAGTTCGAGCTTCGCGAGTTGCGTCTGGTACGTCTTCGCGTCGTCGGCTTTGCCTGCCTTTTGCAGCGTGCGGACGAGCGCCTCCAGCACCATCATTCGCGTCGCGACGGTGTCGTCGTCGGCGAGCAGGCGCTCGGCGCGCTTGGCCTGCGCGACGGCGAGGTCTTCCAGGCCCGCCTGCGACGCGAGCAGGTCCACGGTGCGCAGCGATGTCTCGCGCTCCCAGCGCGGGCCGAACGTGCCGGCCGTCTTGTTCAACCGCTCGACGATCCCGCGCACCTCGACGGCGGGCACCTTCTTCTCGCCGGCCCGCGCGAGTACCGCGAACGCCGCGCTGAACAACTCCGGGCCGTCCTCGACCTGCGTGAGCGATTCGCGAGCGAGCGCGAACGCGTCGTCGAGTTTCGCGAGCTTGGTGGGGTACATCGTCGTCAGTTGGAGCCGGCCGCCGACGACCGACAGCGAGCCGTTGAGCTTCTTCTTGTCCTTGGCGAGCGTGCCGTCGAAGGAGATGATTTCGCGGCCCATGAAGCTGAGCGCGAACTGCACCGCGTCGCCGGTCACGGCGATCGCGGTGACGGTCGGCTTGATCTTGAGTTCGTCGGACGCGCCGAGGTACTCGGCGGTCCACTTGCCGTCCTTCTCGGCGAGCGCGATGAGCATCGTGGTCTCTTCGCCGCGGTCGATGGGGACCGTGAGTTTCCAGTTGCCGGCCGGGGGCGCGGGATCGGCGGCGCGGCCCAGCGCGGTCGCCGCGAGCAGCACGGCGAATGCGCAAACGGTGCGAAGCATGTGGTGATTCCTTGGTCGGAGGTTCAGGCGGGGCGGGTCAGTTCGTCCCGATAACGATACACCTTCGCGACCGCGTCCGCCACCTGCTGAACGTCGCTTGTTGCGCCCGAAAGGACCGGGTGGTGGAGCATGACGCAGTTGTCGTGTGCGTCGGTCGCGTGAGCGAGTTCGCCAAGTGCGCGGAACCTGGATGGCGACCGCCCGACGTGCAGCGCCTTGAAGCCGACATCGAAGGCGATTCCTTCGGCGCGGAGCGCCTTCACGAACAGCTCGCGCGACAGGCCGAACGCCCTGGGGTCGTACTGGAAGCCCAACTTGTAATAGGCACTCGCCCCTTCGGATCGAACGCTAAACGGCGCTCCGAGTGGGGACAGGCCTGGAGTTGGTTGGAGGGCAGTGAGGAGGGTCGTCGCTCTGGTTGCTCGATGCGCTGTTGCCGCACTGAGTTTGCGTAGTTGGGGGCGCAGCGCCGCCGCCTGCAGCTCGCTGAGCGGTGCCCACTGCTGTAGCCCGCGGTGCAACCACGTCTTCGCGCGCTGATGAAACTGCGCGTCGGTGAACAGCAGCGCGCCGCCGCGACCCGCGGTGAGCAACTTCGACCCGCCGAAGCTGAGTGTGCCGACATCGCCCCACGTCCCGGCGGGCTTGCCGTCCACCGTCGCGCCGGGTGCCTGTGCCGCGTCTTCGACCACGCCGACGTTGTACCGTCGCGCGATCTCCATCACCGCGCGCATGTGAACGAGGCCGCCGTGCAGGTGCGAGCAGATGACCGCCTTCGTGAGCGGCGTGATCGCGGCTTCGAGTTTGGTTTCGTCGAGTTGCCAGTTGTGTGCGTGAACGTCGAGCAGCACCGGTTTCGCGCCGAGCGCGTGCAGCGTGAGGAAGTTCGATTCGTAGTCGTAAGCGGCCATCACGACTTCGTCGCCTGCTCCGACACGGAGCGCCCGCAGCGCGGCTTCCACCGCGAGCGTGCCGCTGGCGCAGGCGAGCGCGTGCGGCACGTCGTGGAACGCGGCCAACTCTTCTTCGAGCGCGCAGACGTGTTCGCCGTGGTACTGCCCCCACGCGCCGGACGCCATCGCGCGCGCGACCGCGGCCTGCACGTCAGGGTCGGGGAGCGGCCACGCGGGCGGCCCGTCGGGTCGCGTCGGCGTGCCGCCGAGCAGCGCGGGGAGTTCGGAACTCATGGTTTCAGGTATACTGGAAGCACGTCCCGCGAACGGAAGGCACGCCCGTGGCTCGACAGCGTGAACGACAACCTGAGTGGCTCACGGCCGCCAACCCGGACGTGCTGACCGCGATCGTGTGGCCGAACCGCGTGTGGCTGTACCAAGCCGCACCGCCCCCGTTACCGGCCGCGCTTCGGCGGCGGCTGAGGCTGTACGGGTGCGGCTGCGCACGCATGGTGTGGCGCGTGCTGCCGACCGACGCGATCAGCGCCGTCGTTCTTTCCGAGCGATTCGCGGAGGGCCGTGCGACCCACTCGAGTTTGAGGGCCGCAGCGGTTCGGATGGTCACGAACCCCCTGAGCTACCAGCAGCAGGCGACGAACGCCGCGGGGTGGGCGTCCTACGGCGACCTGGCGCACCCCGCCGATCAAGACCCGCTGTTGTGGGATCCAACCGAAGCGGCTCGCTGTGCGGCGAAGGCACTTGCGATCCGCGCCGCGGGAAAGGCGCCACCGGGGCGGCCCACCACACCGGAATGGGAAACCGCGTGGAACGACGCCTTCGCCGCGGCGCGGGCGCATCAAGCGGAGCTGCTCCGCGACATCTTCCCGCCGCCGGGGTACGCGCCGCGGGTCGAACCGGACTGGCTAACTTCCACCGTCGTCGCGCTCGCGCAACAGATGGACGCTACCGGCGACTTCGGCGCGGTGCCCATTCTCGCGGACGCGCTGCAAGATGCCGGGTGCGAGGACGCGGTGATGCTCGACCGGTGCCGCGCGCCATCTGGCATACACAGTCGCGGGAACTGGGTGGTGGATTTGGTACTCGGCCGCGCGTAGGTTACAAAGACAGAATCCATGGGTGCGCCTAGGCTGATCGGAAGTTGGGCTTTCGATGGAATTATTGGTTCGAGTTCGATCCCGTTTTTGGTTCACACGGCTCGTGAATTCCGCTGCTTTTCCAGCGAAAAGT
>CANLGS010000336.1 GCA_947490035.1 Gemmataceae bacterium | reverse complement strand
GCGTCGGGAGTGTAGTCCTCACGCTCCGCGTGAGGTCTTCTGCTTCATACCAGCCCCATAAGACCTCACGCGGAGCGTGAGGACTACATTGTGGAGAGTAGTCCTCACGCTCCGCGTGAGGTCTTCTGCTTCATACCAGCCCCATAAGACCTCACGCGGAGCGTGAGGACTACACTCACCGAAAGGTAGGGGTAGGCTCATCGCACGAACTCGGATAGGATGACGCTTACTCTCCGCCCTCGCGTTCCGCCGGCGCCGGTCGCCGCGGAACGTCCCGTTGCGTTTATGACCCGTGCGGCGATCTTACTGAACACGCGGAGCCGGACGATGCCGGACACCCAACCGACAACCGCGCCCACGCCGCAGCCGGACCTGACCGGTCGGACGCTGGGGGACTTCCACATCCTCCGCAAGATCGGCGCCGGCGGTATGGGGCAGGTGTACCTCGCGCGCCAAACCTCCCTCAAGCGCGAAGTCGCGCTCAAGTTGCTCCGCAACGATCTGAACGCGAACCCCACCGCGCTGGCCCGGTTCCAGGCCGAGGCGCAAGCCGTCGCGAAGCTCAACCACCCGAACATCGTCCACATCCACCAGGTCGGCGAGGCCGACGGCCTGCGGTACATGGTGCTGGAGTTCGTCGAAGGCCGCAACCTGCGCGAATACATGGTCCGCAGGGGACCGCCCGACCTGCCGATCACGCTCAGCGTCATGCGGCAGGTGTCGCTCGCGCTCCAGAAGGCGCACGAGCAGGGCATCGTCCACCGCGACATCAAGCCGGAAAACATCTTGGTGACCAAGAAGGTCGAGGTGAAGGTCACCGACTTCGGGCTGAGCCGGTTCTTCGCCGGCGACACCCCGCCGACCAACCTGACGCAGAGCGGGGTCACGCTCGGCACGCCGCTGTACATGTCGCCGGAGCAGGTGCAGGGGCACGCGGTCGATCACCGCAGCGACATCTACTCGTTCGGCGTGACGTGCTACCACCTGCTCGCGGGGGAGCCGCCGTTCCGCGGCACGTCCGCGTTCGACGTGGCGCTGAAGCACGTGCAGGAGCAACCGCGGCTGCTCGCGGACCTGCGGCCCGACCTGCCGGCCGACCTGTGCGGCGTGGTCCACAAGATGATGGCGAAGAACCCGAACGACCGCTACCAGTCCGCGCGCGACGTGCTGCGCGACCTGATAAAGGTGCGCGACGGGCTGGCGCTGGCCCCGGCGAACCTGGCGATCACGCAGGAGACCGGAAGCCCGCGCCCGGCGGGCGAGGCGACGGGAACGCTTTCACTCTCGCAGTCCCAGTCGGGCGCGGCGCCCGCGCCGCCGCCGGGGGTGCGGTGGGGCCGGTGGCTGGCGGTCGGGTGCGCGTGCCTGTTCGCCGCGCTCGGCGGCGTGTTCGTGTACGCGGGCATGCACCCGCCGGCGGACGCATCGCACGCGGCGCCGACACCGGCCAGGCCGGGGCTGCCCGACGTGCGCTCGCCGGACAAGCTCAACGCCCTCACCACCACGCGCGAGCGCGAGCTGCTCGCGGTGCTGAACACCGAGGGCACGAAGCACGACGACGCGATCAAGGCGTCGATCGAACTGGGGCTGCTGTACGTGCGGGAGAAGCGCCTGCCCGAGGCGCACGACCGGTTCGAGAAACTGAAGTTGAAGGGGGCCGGCGACCCGGTCGCGGCGCGCACCGCGAGCGTCGCCGGGCGGTTCGGTCAGGCGGTCGTGCTGGCGCACAAGAACGACCCGCAGGCGCACAAGGCCGACGCGGAACAGTCCAACGCGCTGTTCCTGGCGGTGGTGAACGAGCCGCCCCCGAAGTTCGGGCCGGGCGGGCCGAAGGTCGAGCGCGCGGCCGTCGCCGTGAGCTGGACGCTGCTCCGCTACCCCGACCTGAGCCACGCCGTTTCCGACGCGCTCAACCGCAACGCCGCGGCCCTCGGCAAGACCAAACTCGACCCGCCCGCGCTGGAACAACTCCGCTCCCCGTCGCGCGTCGGGAAGAAGGACTGAAGCCGCTCGCGGCTTCGCAAGGGGTAGGTTCTTCCGGCGCCCGCCACGCGCCGGTATCATAACGTCAATGAACGACTACTTCTTCTCGACGCGGCCGGCGTACCCGTGGTCGGTCTACCCGCTCGGCCTGCCGGCGCTCGGCGCGGTCGCCGTCCTCCTCGTCCTGTTCACCCTCTGGACGTACTTCGGCCACCCACAGGCGACGCGGCGCCGCGTGTTCGTCATCCTCACGCTGCGGCTCCTCGCGCTGCTCGTCGCGCTCGTCACCGCGACGCGGCCGAGCGTCGGCGTGAACGAGAACCCGAAACAGCCGTCCGTGCTGCTCGTCTACATCGACGTGTCCGAGAGCATGACGGTGCAGGACGAACTCGGGAAGGCCCGCGGCGACGCGGTCCGCAAGATGATTGTCGAGAAGTGTCAGCCGCTGTTCGACGAGTTGCTCGCCGAGCACGGCATCAGCACCGTGCTGTACAAGTTCGGACCGCCGGACTTCAACGAGGCCACCAGCCGCTACGACCCGACGACCGCGTTCGACGCCAAACGATCCGACTACGGCACCGCGCTGAACAAGACCTACGAGCGGTGGCAGGCCGAGCGCGTCCGCGCGGTCGTCGTCATCGGCGACGGGGCCGACAACGGCGAGACGTTCACCGCGAGCGCCGAAGCCGCGCGGTGGGGCCGCCGCGGGGTGCCGGTTCACACGTTCGTCGTCGGCAAGGAGGGTTCCGGCCCGCTCGTGAAGGACATCGTCGTAACGAGCGTGGAGTGCAACCCGTCGCCGGGGTTCATCAAGACCGAGGTGAGTGTCACCGCGAAGGTGAACGCCTACGGCTTCCCCGGCGCGCGCGTCACCGCGCAGGTGTTCCTCGACGACAAGCCGGTGTGGAAGGAAGAGTTCACGCTCGAACGCGAGCGGGGCAACGAACTGAAGATGCCCCTGAAACTGCCCGACACGAAGGGCGAGTACAAGGTGAAGGTGCAGGTCGGTATCGAGAAGGACGGGAAGCTCGACGCGCTGCCGGGCGAGCTGTCGCCGCTGAACAACTGGTCCGAGACGTACCTCACGGTGCTCAAGGAGGGCGTCCGCGTTCTCGTCGTCGATCAACTCCGCCAGGAACGGATTCTCCTGCTCGACGCGCTCCGCGGCGAGAAGCGGTTCGACCTGTACGAGGTCATCCTGCAAGCCGACCAGACCGTCGCGCAGGAGGCGCGCGACCTGCTGAACCTGGAAGCGCAAGCCTACGACGTGGTTGTCATCGGGAACGTGGGCGCGGGCGCGCTGAACCGGGCCGCGCCGAACTTCCTCACCGAACTCACCAAGCTGTCCACGACGAAGGGCGTGGGCGTGATGTTCCTCGGCGGCGAGTACGCCTACGTCGGCATCCCCGACACGTTGTTGCCCATCGTCGGCGGGCCGCTCGTGGACAGCCTCAGCCCGGACGGAAACCCGCTGGCGTCGTTCCCCGCGATCCCGAACCCGAACGGGCTGAACAAGATGTTCAAACTCGCGCCCAAGTCGCTCAAGCCGGGCGAGCCGGCGCCCAAGGGCGACCCGTCGAAACTGGGCTGGGATCGGATGAACAGCTTCTACGAGGGCATGAAGCTCAACGGCTACAGCAAGCTCACGCTCCGGCCGGGCAAGGTGGACACCGTGTTCGCGTGGACGCAGCGGATGAACCCCAACACCAAGGCGCTCTCGCCCAACGACCCGAAGGAACTCGCGGCCGGCACCGAGTTCGACCCGGCGGTTCACGAACCGCTGCTCGTCGGCTCGCAGCGCGGCGACGCGACCAAAGGCCGGTGGCTCGCGTTCGGCGCGTTCGACACCTTCCTGTGGCGCAGCATGGGCCAGCCGAAGCAGAAGGACGGCATCGACATGCACGAGCGGTTCTGGCGCCAGTGCGTGCTGTGGCTCGCGTACCAGGACGAGGAAGAAGGGCAGGCTTACGCCAAGCCGCTGTTCCGCCAGTTGAAGGTGACCGCGGAGCAGACCGTGCGCGTGGGCGTGCGCAAGCCCGACGGCACCGACGACCCGGCCGCGGTACTCACCGTGCGCGTCGTCCCGCTGGCGCCGGGCCAACTCGAACCGAAGCCCGAAGACGAGCGGAAGGCGGCACCGCAGACCATCCTGGCGGACAAGGAGGGTCGGAAGATTCTGTTCCGCCCGCCGGCGCCGGGCGAGTACTTCGTGTCGGTGACCAGCCCCGCGAAACTGCCCGACGGTTCACCCGATATGGAGGAGGATCCGGAGAAGAAGGGCAGCAAGCGGCAGAAGGTCCACCGCGCGACGGCGAAGTTCATCGCGGTGCCGGACATCTCCGACGAGATGCTGCGCGTGAACGCCGACCGCGAGTTCATGTCGCGGCTGGCGGTGCCGACCGGCGGCAAGGCGCTGCAACTCGAAGACCTACCGGCGTTCCTGAAGGAACTGAAGACCGAGGCGCTGCCGGACTTGGGCAAGAAGCCGCGGTACTACCCGGACTGGCACCGCAACCGGTCGCGCGGGTTCTTGCCGCTGTGGCTGGTGGTGTTCGCGACGCTGCTCGGCGCGGAGTGGGGCTTGCGCCGGCTGTGGGGCATGATCTAGGCCGACCCTGCCGCTTGCGGCTTCGCACGTCTGGCGAAGCCGCAAGCGGCCAGCGGTGCAGCAATTACATCCAGCAAACATCCCGCAGCTTAACATCTCGTCGTATCGACTGTGCGGGCCGTAACGGGTGCGCCGGAGGCGCGGCCCTCACTCTACCTGCGCGCGACCGTTTACGCCGACCTCAATCGCCTCAACCGGCTCATCCGTCCGATCTCTTCGTCTACCACCTGTACACCCAAACCGGGCGATCGGTGGCACCCTCATTCCTGCTCAAGGAAAACGCTCATGAGGTGGCTACGCTCCGCGGTCGCAGCGGCAAGTATGGCATCGACCGGCTCGTTCGCCTTCGCGGGTCCGGCGGCTCTGCTCGAACCGCCCTCGCCCAACGCCGCGCAGGTCGCACCGCCCGCGCGCCATGGAACCGGATGTCGGCGTTCTGAAGACCGGGCGTGTGCCGTCCGACGTATCGGCGTCGAAGCCATCGCCCGTGCCTCCACTGACCGTTCCGCTCCCGAAGCCGCCGGTCGCGACGTACCCGCTGCCCGCGATCCCGCTTCTGCCGAGGGCGGAACAGGCGCCCGGCGCCCGGCCGAAGCCAGCGAATACCCCGCCCGCGCCGGAGTTCACTTCGCCATTCCTGCCGCCGATTTCGCAACTGCCCCCGATGCAGCCGACGGTGAAAGCGCCCGCGCCGACGGCGAAGGGGCCGACGGCGGTGCCGGGTAAAGGGCCGGCGTTCCCCACCACCGCGAGTTCGGGCGCCGCGACCGCGACCGCGCCTGTTCCGGTGCCGCAATCGCCCGCGGCGCTGGCCGCGACGCCGTGCGGCGCGGGGCTGTGCCAGACGGTGAGCGACCCCGCGTGGCACCTGTTCCCGCAAGAGGGGCGCGTGCGCGCCTACGGCTGGCTGAACGGCGGCTACGTGTACAACACGTCGAACCCGAACAGCAAGTTCAACGGGCCGTACAACTCGGTG
>CANLGS010000335.1 GCA_947490035.1 Gemmataceae bacterium | reverse complement strand
GGCTGAGTACCCCAAGGGAGAAGGGATTCTGAGATGTGCCCTTGGCCTTCTGAGGGGGCGGTAACACCATGGCTTCCTCTCCATGTTATTCTGAGCCATGATGTTATAGCAAACCTCAAGTCACGCAAATCAGTAACCTGACCGTGCCGAAACCGTGAGGCCACAAGCGCAGAAGTGAGGCAAGGTGCGGAAGCGGGTTGGCGCGCCGGGAATCCTTACACGCGAATTCTCGCTTTTGCTTCCTCGCTCTTGACAACCCTCCGCGAATAACGAAGGGTATACCGTTACCATCGACTTGCTGTTCACGCTCGTCACATCACATTCCGGAGAGTCGGTATGCACCCGTTTAGGGAGCGGAATCTCCGCCGCCACGCGGCGCCCGTTCACGCCCGTTTGGGCATCGAAACACTCGAAGACCGACTCACTCCGTCGTGGAGCGGCACGCCGCCGGCACTGGTCGCCATCCCCTCCGCGTCGGTGGTGGTCGCAGCCCCGCTCAACGCCAGCGGCGACGCTACCGGGAACGCGGCCATCACCTTTAACGAGGCGGACTGGTACAAGTTCACCGCCGGCGCCGGCGCGTTCACGCTCTCGGCCACCACGCCCTCCAGCAACCTGGACACGGTCATCGCGGTGTACAACGCGTCCGGTCAGCGGGTCGCGTACAACGACGACATCTCGTCCACCAACCGCGACAGCCGGCTGACCAAGACCCTCACGGCCGGCACCTACTATCTCGGCGTCACGAACTACAAGGGCACCGCCGGCGGCAGTTACACGTGGACCATCGACGGTCCCTCGCTCAGTCCGCCGCCCGCGCCGCCACCGGCTCCGACCACCAACGGGTTCCAGATCACGCTGCGGACGACCGGCTTGACGACGAACCAGCAGGCGATCTTCCAACAGGCCGCGAACCGGTGGGCGCAGGTCATCACCGGCGACCTGCCGAACGCGACATACCAGGGCGTCGCGGTGGACGACGTGCTGATCGACGCGGCCGGGGCCGCCATCGACGGCGTGGGCGGCATCCTCGGGCAGGCTGGCCCGGACACCGTCCGATCAGGGACGTACATTCCGATTCACGGGTCGATGCAGTTCGACTCGGCCGACATCGCCGCGCTCGAAACGAGCGGCGGGCTGTACTACACCGTGCTGCACGAGATAGGGCACGTCCTCGGCATCGGCACCATCTGGCAGCAGCGCGGGCTGGTGTCGGGCGCCGGCACGTCAAACTCGGTGTTCACCGGCGCGAACGCGGTGGCCGCGTACAACTCCATCTTCGGCACGACCGCGACCGGCGTGCCGCTGGAGACCGGCGGCGGGTCCGGCACACGCGATTCGCACTGGCGCGACTCGCTGTTCGGCAACGAACTGATGACCGGCTACCTGAACAACGGGACAAACTACCTCAGCCGGGTGACGGCGGGATCGCTGGCCGACCTCGGCTATCAGGTGAACATGGCCGCGGCCGACGCCTACACGCCGTCCGGCGGCGGGTTCCTGGTCGCCGGCGGGACGGGCGGAGGGGGCGGCGCCCATCTGGTGTTGCTGCCGGTCGCGGGTTCGGTTCCGGCCGCCGCGCCCGACGCGCCGCGAAGGTCCGACGTGCGCCTCCCCGACGCTCCCGCGCGAAACCGGGACGCCGACCGGTTCGACGACCTCGCCGCGCGCCTGGCGGGACTGCTGGTGAACGCGAGCCTCGCGCCGGCTCCGCTCGCCTCGACCGACGCCACCCACCGGGCGTACAACCTCCTCGGCGACCGGCTGTTCGATCAGTCTTGGGACTGAAGTTGAACCGGTGAGGCGCGGGGGCGTACAACAGCCCCATGCGCGTCATCGACCTGTCACAGCCCGTCTACGACGGTAGCCCGAATTGCCCGGTTCACCCGCCGGTGCGCGCGGAGATCATCCGCGATCACCCGCAACACGGCTGGCGGGTCGAACTGCTCACCATCGCGAGCCACACCGGTTCGCACGTCGATGCGCCGCTGCACAAGATCGCGGGCGGCGCTTCACTCGACGACATTCCCCTCGAATCGTGGTGTGGACCCGCGCTGATTGCCGACTTCCGCGGCATCGGACCGGACGCGCGCATCACCGCCGGGATGCTGAAGGCGAAGCTCCCGCCGGTGTTGGCGGACCACATCGTTTTGCTTTGTACCGGGTGGGGCGAGAAGCGCGCGAAGACGGACGAATGGCTCCGCCATTCGCCTTGCCTGAGCGAGGACGGTGCCGCGTACCTCGTCGCGCAGAAGATTCGCGGGGTCGGCATCGATCACTACTCCATCGGCGGCTGCACGGACCCGACCAACGAGCGCGTTCACACGATCCTGCTCGGCTCCGGCGTGTGGGTCGTGGAAGAACTGCGATTCCCACCGGAATCGCTCGCGCTCCCACAACCGGTGCGATACATGGGCCTCCCGGTCAATTTCAAGAGCTTCACAGGCGCGTTCTGCCGCCCGGTTCTGGTAGTCGAGTAGTCCACTTCGACAATCCGCCGAAAGGACAATCGCCCATGCCAGGAGACGTTCAGGTTCACGTGCAGTTCCAGAAGCACGTCACATGCGGGCACTGCGCTCATGTGTACCCGGTAGGCAAACCGCGAGCGTTTATTCGGCAGGGGCGTTCGGAGGACGAAGCGCGACAGTCGGCCGAGAGCGCGGCTTGTCTCGCGTTGGACACCGTTCCGGCTGAGCCGTGTCCGCATGGCGAGCGGGTTCAAACGGAAATCGCTGCCCGGATTCGGTTCCGACTGTATGACTTCCTGTTTCTCCTGGCGGGTGCTCTGGCGCTGCCGCTCATCGGCGTGTTCGTTGGGGTGAGCGGGACGGTAGGGAGCGAATTTCTCGCCCGATTCGGTGCCGGTGCCGCACTCGCGGTCTGTGTCGGGTGGGGGTTGCTCCTGGTTTACTGCTCCGCCTCTCGCCGCATGCGGAACGGGAGCGTTCGTGCGCAAGGCGGGTCCGTGGTCCGGCGCTTCTTCAGCCTTTTCTTGCGCGCGTGCTTCGTCGCGGTGCTTGGCATCGGTGTCGCGGTACTCATGATGGCCGGTCCGATGTATCGCTCCACTCACGGGTGGCAGCTCAACGGCAACGTGACTCCGAGCATTTGTGGACCGGGGGACGGGATCATAGTGACGTTTCCCGATACGGTCACGTCGATCAAGGGATACTGGACAGCGCGGGTGACGGCCCAATTGGAGGTGCCGGGTGAAAGCGGTCCGCCGGTTCTGCTTGGGGCATCAAGCAGGTCGGATTCGTGGGGGTACGGAGTTATATCGCAGGGCCGCACAAGCACTCAACCCCTGTGGGCCAAGGTTCAACTTCCCGGCAATCCGGCGCTGGCTGGAAAGCGGGTTGTCGTTCATGTGATCCTCGACGTGTCCTATCCGGCCGCGGTGGGACCGGAGCAATACCGGAATGAACAGAAACGGGTCGGAAAGAATGTGGACGTGACGCTGTCCGAACCCGGAGCCAATGATGCTTATTACCAGGCGAATTTCTGGGGCACGTTTACCGGGAGCCTGATCTTACTTTCGCTGATTGGTGAGCTAGCGCTGCGCGCGTCATCGGTTCGCAGATCGACGATCGTCACTCTTGAGCGACTGTCCGATGTTGTCGTGTCGCCGCCCGAACGGGACGAAGAACCGGACCGCGAGCCGCGGCGCCCCTGGGACCGGCGTTCGTAAAATGCTCCTTCCCTCAACCCGAAGGAGCCACCATGCCGTCCGACGACATCAACGCATTCTTGCGCACGCAGCTTGACGATCTCAAAACGAAGGGCTTGTACAAGGCGGAGCGCCGCATCGCGTCGCCGCAGCGTTCCGGCATCACGGTGAACGGTGCCGAAGTCGTCAACTTCTGCGCGAACAACTACCTCGGTCTCGCGAACCACCCCGACATCGTCGCGGCGGCGCACGACGGCCTGAACGCGTGGGGCTACGGTCTCTCCAGCGTGCGGTTCATCTGCGGCACGCAGGACATCCACAAGCAGTGCGAACAGCAGATCGCCCGCTTCTTCGGCAAGTCCGACAGCATCCTCTACATTTCGTGCTTCGACGCCAACGGCGGGCTGTTTGAACCGCTCCTCACCGATCAAGACGCGATCATCTCCGACGAACTCAACCACGCGAGCATCATCGACGGCGTGCGGCTGTGCAAGGCGCAGCGGTTCCGCTACAAGCACAACGACATGGCTGACCTGAAGGCGCAATTGGAAGCGGCGAAGGGTTGTCGCTTCAAGATGATCTTCACTGACAGCGTGTTTTCGATGGACGGCGACCTCGCGAAGTTGCCCGACATCTGTGCGCTGGCGGACGAGTACAAGGCGGCGGTGGGCATCGACGACTGCCACGCGACTGGGCACCTCGGCGCCACCGGTCGCGGCGGCGCGGAAGAGTTGGGCGTCTTAGACCGCATCGACGTGATAACGGGCACGCTCGGCAAGACGCTCGGCGGCGCCGCCGGCGGGTTCACCGCGGCCTCAGCCGAGATCGTGGACTGGCTGCGGAACCGGTCGCGGCCGTACCTGTTCTCGAACAGCGTGCCGCCGTCGCTGGTCGCGGCCGGGATGAAGGCGTTGGAGTTGGTAGACGGCGCCGCGCATTTGCGCGCGAAACTGAAGGCGAACACCGCGAAGATGCGCGGCGCGCTCGAAGCGGCGGGCTTCACGATCAAGCCCGGCCCGACGCCGATTCTGCCCGTGATGCTCGGCGACGCGGCACTCGCGGCGAACATGGCGAGCGAACTGCTGAAACTTGGCATCTACGTGATCGGCTTCAGTTACCCAGTGGTGCCGCACGGTGCGGCGCGCATTCGGATGCAGGTATCTGCCGCGCACACCACCGCGCAGATCGACCAGGCGATTGCCGCGTTCACCGAAGTGGGCAAGCAGTTGCGCGTGTTGAAGTGAGGCCGCACCGCGGAGAAGTGAAAATCCGAAGGGGCCAAAGGAGGTCGGAGAGGGCCAAGTGGCACTCTTCGACCAAACACTACCAATCCCAGGCCTTCGTGCGCAGGTGGTCAAAGGGGGCCAAATCTGTGCGCCTCCCACCTGCGACCCTCACATTACCGGGTGATTTTGCATTTCGGCAGCGCCTGCCGGAGCTCTTTCGCCCCCGCGTCCGTCACCTCCGTCTTGTTGAGGAGGTCCACGGCGACGACGGGTTTACCGGGTGCCTTCTCGTCGCGCTCGATGTAGCCCCCCAACTTCTTCACGACGGCTTCGGCTTTATCGTCAGCCTCATCAGCGCGGGCCGGGGAGCCGAAGCTCAGCACTGCCACCGCCAGAGCGAACGACACGGCTCGGAACATGGTCTCTCCCCGTTGTGAACTACTGGTCAGAGTTACGCAGACTCCAGAAGACAATCAACGCAAGTCGTTATCAATCTTCGTTTTGGCACTCGCCGCCGGGTTCCCGTCAAGACACATCGGTCGAACCCTTGATGTGCTCGCCCTTGATGTCTCGTTCACCACCGGCCGTGGCTGGATCCTGCCGTTACCGGAGGACGAAGCGCCGGCAGGAATCGGGCCGCGCTCACCTTCGCGTCGGCGAGCTTCTTACGATTTCGCGGTCGATGG
>CANLGS010000334.1 GCA_947490035.1 Gemmataceae bacterium | reverse complement strand
CGAAGCTCGCGAATCGGCTCCAGGGCGAAGGCAAGAAGGTGCTGCTCGCGGCGTGCGACACGTTCCGCGCCGCGGCCGTCGAGCAACTGACGATTTGGTCCGGGCGCATCGGCTGCGAGATCGTCAAGCAGGGGCAGAACGCGGACCCGTCCGCGGTCGCGCACGACGCCTGCGAGAAGGCCAAAGCACGCGGGTTCGATGTCCTCATCGTGGACACCGCCGGCCGGCTTCACACGCAGACTCACCTGATGAAGGAGTTGGAGAAGATTCACCGGATCGTGTCGCGTCAGATTCCGGGCGCGCCGCACGAGGTGCTGATGGTCCTCGACGCCACGACGGGGCAGAACGCCTTGACGCAGGCGGAACAATTCTCGAAGTCGGTGAAGTGTACCGGCATCATCCTGTCGAAGCTCGACGGCACCGCGAAGGGCGGCTCGATCTTCGCCATCAAGCAGAAGCTCGGCCTGCCGGTGAAGTTCGTCGGCGTGGGCGAGCAGATCGACGACATGGAGCCGTTCGACCCGGACGCGTTCGTGTCCGCGCTGTTCGAGAGCGAATAAAGCCGCTCGCGGCTTCGCAAGTCAGTTCTTCCTTTGACCTCCGCGCCCGTTGCGGCGAGAATCCGGGGCACGTCCCTTTCCCCGGAGTGCTTCCATGTTCCGCACGCGCCTCCTGATTGTGTTCGCGCTGACGCCGGTCGTCCCGCTGTTCGCGCGCTCGGCCGACCCGCTGCCCGTTCTCGACGTGTGGCCGAAAGCCGCGCCGGGCGAGAAGGGCGACCTCGGTGAAGAGAAGATCACCAAAGGCAAGGGCGGCAACGTCACCTCCATCACGAACGTCTCGAAGCCCACAATCACCATCTACCGCCCCGCGAAGGACAAGAACACGGGCGCCGCGGTCGTGGTCGCGCCCGGCGGCGGTTACAACAACCTCGCGTGGGAACACGAGGGCACGCTGGTCGGCGAGTGGCTCCAGTCCATCGGCGTCACTGGCATTCTCGTGAAGTACCGCGTGCCGCGCCGTGCGGATTCGCCCAAAGGCGAGCCGCCGCTTGGCGCGCTTCAGGACGCGCAGCGCGCGATCAGCATGACGCGCGCGAAGGCGAAGGAATGGGACATCGACCCGAAGCGCATCGGGATGCTCGGCTTCTCCGCCGGCGGGCACCTCACCGCGTGGGCCGCGACCAACTTCGACAAGCGATCCTACGAATCGCTCGACGACACGGATAAGCTGAGTTGCCGGCCCGACTTCGCGGTGCTGATCTACCCGGGCGGCATGGTGGACAAGGTCGATAAGGAGAAGCTCGCGCCCGAGATTCGCATCTCGAAGGACACGCCGCCGTGCTTCTTCGCGCTCGCTTACAACGACAACGGCCCGCTCGACGGCAGTCTGAAGATGATGTCCGCGCTGAAAAAGGCAGGCGTGACGGCGGAGATGCACATCTACTCCGGCGGCGGTCACGGCTTCGGGATGCGCGCCGGCGAGAAGCCGCACACCACCTGGCCGCAGCGCTGCGAGGAGTGGATGCGCACCGAAGGCTTCCTTACGACGAAGATCAGCGCCGATGTACCCGCGTCACCGGTCGCGCCCGGCGCGAAGCTGGAGAAGCTCGCGGGCGGGTTCAAGTTCACCGAAGGCCCGGCGCCCGACGCGGACGGCAACGTGTACTTCACCGACCAGCCGAACGACCGCATCCACAAGTGGACCGTGGCCGACGGCAAGCTCTCCACCTTCATGGAGCCGGCCGGCCGCTCCAACGGCCTCGCGTTCGACAAGAACGGCACGCTGTGGGCGTGCGCCGACGAGAAGAACGAGCTGTGGAAGATCGACGTGAAGACGAAGGAGAAGACGGTCGTCGTGAAGGACTTCGGCGGCAAACTGCTGAACGGCCCGAACGACGTGTGGGTGCGCGACGACCGCAGCGCGTTCTTCACCGACCCATTCTACAAGCGAGGGTACTGGAATCGCGGGCCGATCGAGCAGGACAAACAAGCGGCCTACTTCGTTTCGGCCGACGGCAAACTGAGCCGCGCCGACGCGGGCGAGATCAAGCAGCCGAACGGCATCATCGGCACGCCGGACGGCAAGACGCTGTACGTCGCCGACATCGGCGCCAACAAGACCTACGTGTACGACATCGACAAGGACGGCGCGCTGAAGAACCGCAAGGAGTTCTGCGCGCAAGGCTCCGACGGCATGACCATCGACGAAGAGGGCAACGTGTACTTCACCCGCGGCAAGGCGGTGACGATCTACGACAAGAGCGGCACCAAGGTGACCGCGATCGACGTGCCCGAAGGCACGACCAACGTGTGCTTCGGCGGTGCGGACATGAAGACGCTGTTCATCACCGCCGGGACGGGCTTCTACTCGATCGCGATGAAGGTGAAGGGCGCCGCCCGGCAGTAGAAGAGCAGCAGAAGACGAAGAAAAGAGCGGCAGATGACGCAGAAGCACGCAGATAAGACGGAAGACGGAGAGTTCTTAAAACACTCTTCTGTCTTCTCTTATCTGCGTCCGTCTGCGTCATCTGTGGCTCTTCGCCTTTGTGCCCGGTTATGGTTGCGGCGGCAGGACGCGCTTCGGGTACTCCGGGCGCACCGCCTTCGCCGGCGGGTTCTTCTTCAGCGCCTCCAGCGCCAGCTCGATCGCCTTCTCCAACTGCGGGTCTTTGCCGGCGATCACGTCCTTCGGCCACATCGTCACGTCGTGGTCGGGCGCCACGCCCTCGTTCTCCACGATGAACCCGCCCTCCGGGGACCAGATCGCGAAGCCCGGTGCGGTCACGCGCCCGCCGTCCATCAACTCCGGGTAGCCGCTGATGCCGACCAACCCGCCCCACGTGCGCTTGCCGACCAGCGGGCCGACGCCGAACTTGCGGAACATCCACGGCAGCATGTCGCCTCCGCTGCCGGCGCCCTCGTCGATAATCATCACCTTCGGGCCGAACACCGCGGCCGACGGCGAGCGATTATCAGCCCCGTAGCGCGGCGCCCAGTAGCTCGCGAACGGCCGGCGCAGAATGTCGATGTAGTAGTCGGCGATCTGCCCGCCGCTGTTGAACCGCTCGTCGATGATGAGCGCGTCCTTATCGACCTGCGGGAAGAAGTACCGCTTGAAGTCGGCCATGCCGCCGGCCGCGGTGTCGCGCACGTGAACGTAACCCACCTTCCCGCCGGTCGCCTTCTCGACCTTCTTCAAGTTGCCTTCCACCCAGTCCATGTTGCGGAGGTTGTACTCGGTCGCGATCGGCTCCACGCTCACCGTGCGCGAACCCTTGCCGTCCGCGTTCGGCCCGACGGTGAGTTCCGTTAGCTTGCCCGCGGTGTTCTCGAACAGCGCGTACAGTTCCGTCGGCGCCTTCAGTTCCTTGCCGTTGACCGCGAGCAGGAACTCGCCCTCGCGGACGTTCACGCCCGGCGCCGTGAGCGGCGAGCGCATCGCGGCAGTCCAGTTCAGGCCGCCGTAAATCTTCTTGAACTTGTAGCGGCCATCGACGAGTTCGTAGTCCGCGCCGAGCAACCCGCCGGCCACGGTCTTCTTCTCGAAGGTGCGCTCGCCGTAGCTCGTGATGTAGCTGTGGCCGACCGCGAGTTCCGACAGCATCCACCGGACGACGCGATACAGGTCCGCGCTGCTCGTGAGGTGCGGGAGGAATACTTCGTACTTCTTCTTCATCGCGGGCCAGTCGGCGCCGTGCATGTTCGGGTCGTAGAAGAAGTCGCGGTTGATGCGCCACGCTTCCTCGAAGATCTGCTTCCACTCGGCCCGCGGTTCGACCTTCACTTCGATGCCGTCGAAGTTCACCTTGCCGTCGCCGCCCGCGGCCGGTGCCGGTGCGACTGGCAGCCCCGGCGGGCGCGGGCCGACGGCACCGCCGCCTCCGCCGCTCGACGTGATGAACCAGTTCCCGCTGCCCGTGGTGTAGAGCAACTTGCGACCGTCCGGCGTGAGTTCGTAAGCCTGCACGCCGCCCTGCACGACGGACGCGCGCTTGCGGTCGAGGTCGTAGCGGCTCAGCGTCGCGCCCACCGGACCGCCGCCCGCGCCGGGTTCCGGCCGCGTGACGTAGTAGATTTGCCCGGCGCTTCCGGCGCTGAGGCCGGCGTAGCTGCCGGTCGGCAGCGGGAACGACAGGATGCGCTGGTCGATGTCCGCGAAGTCGATGGCAAACGCCGCATCCTTCTTCGGGTCCGTCTTCGGAGCCGGCGTGACGCCGTCGCCCTTCTCCTCGTCGCTCTCGCGCAGGAACGGACTCGGTAGGTTCTTGTTCAGCACCACGAGGTTGATCGACCAGCGCGGGCTGCGGCTATCCGCGGCCGACTGGCTGAACCCGTGCTTGCTCATGCCGGTGTCGTTGGAGCCGAGGAAGTACAGGTACTTCCCGCTCGCGTCGAAGCACGGTTCCGTCGCTTCGGTCAAGCCGTCGGTGATCGCGGTGGACGCCTTCGTCTCCAGCGAGTAGGCCCACACGCGGTAAATCTGCGCCGGCGTGTTCATCGCGTAGACGATCCACTTCGAGTCCGGCGACCAACTCGACGCCTTCAGCCCGCGGCCCAGCCCATGCTTCGGCTCGACCACTTTCGTGACTTTGCTGGTGTCCACATCGAGCCAGTAGATGCACTGCGAGTTGTCGGTGAAGAGGATCTTCTTCGAGTCGCGCGACCAGATCGGGTTGAAGTAGAAGCCGCTGCCGGTGAGCTTGATCTTCTTGGTTTCGCCCTTGCCCGACTGCGGCGCGAGCACCATCTGGTACTCGCCGCCGGCGTCCGAGAAGTACGCGATGGTCTTGCCGTCCGGCGACCACGACGGGTTGCGCTCGTGAACGTCCGGCGTGTTGGTCAGGATGCGTGCGTCGCCCTTCTCGGCGGGTACGGTGACGATCTCGCCGCGGAACTCGACCGCGACGCGTGACCCGCTCGGCGAGATGCTCACGTCGCGCACATACTTGGCGCCCTTCGCGAACCGCGGCCGGGCTTCGCCGTTGTCGATCGCGATGCCGACCTTCAGCCGCGTGCTCTCGGTCATCGGCGGCGCCATCAGGTGCAGGTAGCCCGCTTGCTCGAAGATGAGCGTCTTGCCGTCAGTGTTGATGTCGATGACGGGGAAGTCTTTGAACTTGGTGACTTGCTTGATGTCCTTGTTGTCGGTGTCGTAGGCGAACACGTTGTACTCGCCGGCGCGGTCGGAGCGGAAGTACAGCGTGTGCCCGACCCAGTTCGGGTCGGAGTCGTTGCAGCGGTCCTTCGGCTGCGGGATTTCGACCACGTCGTGCGTCTTGACGTTGTAAATCCAGATGCGCGAGTGCGTGCCGCCGCGGTAGTTCTTCCACTGCGCGGTGGCGTCGCGCACCGGCGTGTACGCGATGAACTCGCCGTCCGGCGAGTAGGCCGCCTCGAAGCCCCACGGGATCGGCAACTGCGTCGGCATCCCGCCGGTGAGCGGCACCGTGAACAACTGCTGGTAGCGGTTGCTGTAGACGTGTCGCGGGGAGGAGAACAGCACGCTCTTGCCGTCCGGTGTGAACCCGCGAACGGTGTCCGGCGCCGGGTGCGACGTTAGGCGCGTCGGTGTGCCGCCGTTG
>CANLGS010000333.1 GCA_947490035.1 Gemmataceae bacterium | reverse complement strand
TCAGTGAAGAGGCCGCGTGCTTCAAGTGCCACACTGTTCACGCGCAAGGCGGTGCCATCGGCCCCGATCTCACGAACCTGATCCACCGCGACTACACCTCCGTGATGCGCGACATCACGCAGCCGAGTTTCGCCATCAACCCGGATTACCTCGCGTCGGTCGTCGTGCTGAAGGACGACCGCATCCTCGCGGGTGTGGTTCGCGCGGTCGGCGACAAACTCCACATCGGCGACGCGAGCGGCAACATCACCATTGTTGACAAGACCGAGGTCGATTCCATCAAAGCGTCGCCGGTGTCGGTCATGCCGGACGACCTGCTGAAGAAGCTCACGCCGGAGCAGTCACGCGACCTACTCACCTTCTTGCTCACGCCCGCGCCGAGGATGCCGGACGATTACGCCGGCACCGAGAAGCGGCCGAAACCTCGCACGCTCGCGGAGGTAAACGTGGCGCTCGCCGGTGCGCCGAACCCGTCGGCGAAGACGCGTGTCATTCGCGTGGTGCTGGTCGCGGGGGCGAAGGATCACGGCAAGGGCGAACACGATTACCCCGCGTGGCTCAAAGCGTGGAGCGAACTGCTTTCCGCCGGCGACAACATCGAAGTCATCGCCGCGACGGAGTGGCCGGAAAAGGGCGAGTTCCAGAAGGCCGACGCGATGGTGTTCTTCCAGCGCGGGAGTTGGGACGCGAAGCGTGCCGCCGACATCGACGCCTTCCTCGAACGCGGCGGCGGCCTCACATACATCCACTGGGCGGTGGACGGCCGCGGCGACGTGCCGGGGTTCGCCAAGCGCATCGGGCTGGCCGTCGATAGTGGGAAGATCAAGTACCGGCACGGCCCGCTCGACCTCACCTTCAACAAGGACGCGAAGCACCCGATCGCGCGCAACTTCGACAAGCTGAATCTGGTAGACGAGAGCTACTGGCAGCTCACCGGCGAGTTGCCGAAGGAGCGCGTACTCGGGTGGGCGACGGAGGAGAAGGAGCCGCGCCCGTTGTTCTGGTCGGTGGAGCAGGGGAAGGGCCGCGTGTTCGTGTCGATCCCCGGCCACTACTCGTGGACGTTCGACGACCCGCTGTTCCGCGTGCTGCTGCTGCGCGGCATCGCGTGGACCGCGAAGGAACCGGTGGACCGGTTCAACGACCTCGTGCTGCCCGGCGCGGACATAGCGAAGTAATTGCCTTCGCCGCTTGCGGCTTCGCGAGTACGGCGCGCGAAGCCGCAAGACGTTGAAGGAATCACTTCCGGGACGTGCTGAAGCCGCGGTTCCTGCCGAACGGGTGGGACATCATCTCGGTGCAGAACTTCGCGGCGCTCGAAGAGTAGCCCGCCACTCCATGGCGGTTTTGCTGCCTTTGTCTTGGTGGCACAGACATTCCTGTCTGTGCAGTTGCATCCTCGGAGCACACAGACAGGAATGTCTGTGCCACCAAGAAAAGAACCGCCACGGAGTGGCGGGCTGCTCTCAGGCGGGCATGCCGGAGGCGGCAGGTTTGATGTCCAGAAGGGCGTCCAGCCGGGTGACGGTGAACACCATCCGGACCGTCGGCGTGGGGTTGAGCAGCGTTAAGTGGCCGCCCGCGTCGCGCACGTTGCGGTTGATCGCGATGAACTTGCTCAGGATTATGCTCGTCAGGATTGTGATGCCCGACAGATCGACGATCAGGTTCGGGTGCGTGCGGCCCGCGACCAGCGCCAGCAGTCCCCGCTGGAGCTCCTCCGCGTTGGACTCGGTCAGCGCGGTGTCGGCCGGAAAACTGACGGTGATCCCGCTCTCGCTCTCTTCGGTCTGCAAGCGGAACGCGGTCTGGTTGACGGACATTGGCAAATCCTCGCTAGTCGGTGCGACGCAGTTCCGTGGGCCGGCCGTTGGTGGAGAGGAATGTGCGCCTGGCAGGTTGATTATATTAGCGGCCCGCGAGCTAAATCACAACAGCTTGCGGCGCTCTTCAGAATGCTTTCATCAGATCTGTGACGGTCGTGCGGCGGAAGTGGTTCAGTTCGTGTCCGCGGTTCGTCGCGCGGTGCGCGAACGCACCGTTCGCCGGTGGGCGCATTTTCGCGTGCCGGGCGCGAATCGGCCGTGATTCCCAACTCCCGCGGCCCTCTTCAGCGGGCCATCCGGTTGTCACCGGCGGAATCGTGCCGCACCTTTGTGGCGGAATGCTCGACGTGAACCGGCCGACCCGCGGCCCGGTGCGCACCTCAACGACCCGCCCGACACTACCCATGAATCTTTTCCCCCGCCACCGCCACGACGAGCGCGACCACGTGCTTCGGGAGCCCCCGATGTCGCCCCTGATCGACGAGTTCGGCACCGACGACCACCTGCCAACCGTCGGCTTCGGGCCGGGCAAGCTGGAGGCCGCGCTGCCGCCCGCCCAGTCCCTGCTCGCCAAACTGCTGGCCACGCAGGTACTCCTCCCCGAAGAGTGGGAGGAGGTACCGCCCGACCACCGCGACGCGCTCACTCGGCTCGTCTCGATCGAGGCGCTGCTCGCCAAACTGCTCGCGCTGCACCTGCTCACCCGGTTCCAGGTGGACACGGTCCGCAAGGGCTGCGCCGAAGACCTGATCCTCGGCAACTACCGGCTCCTCGACGTGCTCGGCCAGGGCGGGATGGGCACCGTGTACCGGGCCGAACACATCCTGCTGCGCCGCCAGGTGGCGCTCAAGGTGATGACCCGCTCGGTCGAAGTCAGTTCGCGGCTGATCCACCGGTTCTACGGCGAGGCCCGCGCCGTCGCCCGGCTTCAGCACCCGCACATTGTCACCTGCTTCGACGCCGGTCGGCACACCCGCCCCGGCGCCCCGGCACGCGACTACTTCGTGATGGAACTGATCCCCGGTCAGAATTTGTTCGCCCTCATCCGCGACGGCGGCCCGCTCCCGGCGGTGCGCGCGTGCGAGCTGTTCCGCCAGGTGGCCGACGCGCTGGGCGAGGCGCACCGGCACGGGCTCGTTCACCGCGACATCAAGCCGAGCAACGTACTCATCACCCCGGACGGGCAGGCGAAGGTGCTCGACTTCGGTCTCGCGCGCCTGCCGACTCAGCAGATGACCGAGCCGGGCGTGGTACTCGGCACAATTGGTTACATGGCCCCGGAACAGGCCCGCGACCCGCACTCGGTGGACAGCCGCGCCGACCTGTTCAGCCTCGGCGCCACGCTGTACTGGGCGCTCACCGGGCGCGACCCGTACCCGGAGTCGGGCAACCCGGTTCAAGACTTACACCGCCGGTTCACGACCGTGCCCTTGTCGGTGCGCCGGGTGCGCCCGGAGATCCCGGCGGAGGTGTCCGACCTCGTGTCGCGGCTGATGGAACCGGACCCGGAGATGCGGTTCCCGTCGGCCCGCACGGTGTCGGCGGCGCTGACCGGGTTCGCGCTATGGCTGCCGCACGGCCTGACGCCCGCGGCCGGCACCTCGCGCCACGGGCGCCCCGGCCGCGGGCGCCCCGGCCGCGGGCGCGTGCTGCTGGTCGAGGACGACCCCGGCGTGCGGGCGCTCATGTGCGCGCTGCTCCAGGACCAGTACGACATCCGCGAAGCGCAGGACGGCGAGACGGCCCTCACGGAGATGATGCGCGACCCGCCGGACCTCGCGGTGATCGACGTGGGGTTGCCGGGCCTGAACGGGCCGGAACTGGTGGAGAAGGCCCGCGCCGCGGGGCTGGACTCCGAGCGCATGAAGGTGCTTATCACGTCCGGCGACCTGCCGGCCGAGGCGCTCGGCGGGCTGTCGGTGGCGAGTGCCGACGACTTCATCAGCAAGCCGTTCTCGCCCGTCGAGTTCCTGTCGCGGGTGCGCGCCCTCATCATGCGGCGGCCGGCGCGGTCGGGCGATTCCGACTCCGTGGCGACCCCGCCGCCGGTCGGATCGATCCGCCCGGTCGCGGCCGAGACGCTGTCGCTGACCGTGTCGCGACTGCTGGGCGAAACGCAACTGGCGGCCGACGGGCAGTGGCAGCGGCTGACGCGGTACGTGCGGGCGCTGTGCCGCGCGCTGCCGGACGCGGGCCAGTACCTGCAACTGAAGGACGACCGGTACGCCGAGATTCTGGCCGCGGTCGCCCCGATGTACGACATCGGTTTGCTCGGCGTACCGCGGCACACGCTCTTGAAGCCGGGCTTGTTGGACGCGAGCGAGCGGTCAGTGGTTCAGACGCACTGCTCGATCGGCGCCGAGGTGCTGATCGGGGTGGCGCAGACCTACGGCGGCGAGGTGCCGGGTCTGGACGTGGCGGCGGAAGTGGCGCGGAGCCACCACGAGCGCTGGGACGGCAACGGCTACCCGGACGGGCTGGTGGGCGAGGAGATTCCGCTGGCGGCGCGCGTGGTGTCGCTGGCGGCGGTGTACGAGGCGTTGCGCAACCGCCGCCCGCACCGCCCGCCGCTGAGCCACGTGCAGACGGTGAAGCTGATCGCGACGGAGTCCGAGGGCGAGTTCGACCCGACGGTGGTGGCCGCGTTCACCAGCGTCGCCGCCCGCTTCGAGCAGATCCACCACCTGGGGAAGTAGGGCCTCGTTGAATCTTGGCGAGCAGGGGGCGTAAGCCCCCCCGCTCGCCTTCTCGCGCATGCGCGCTTGTGCGTTGCCTCGCGATGCCGATAATGGGGACACCCACAGAGGTCTCTCCCATGCTGTCGGTCGGTAGCCGCAACACGTCCACCTGCGCCGGGATGCACCGCCGCGCGTTCCTTCAGGTTGGTGCGTCGTCCGTTTTGGGGCTGTCGCTCGCGGACCTGCTCCGCGCTCGCGCGGCCGACGCGACCAACAGCGCCAAGGCGAAGGCCGTCATCCTGCTGTGGCTGTGGGGCGGGCCGAGCCAGCTCGACACGTTCGACCCCAAGCCGAACGCGTCACTCGACTTTCGCGGGCCGTTCGGCACCATCCCCACGCGCATCCCCGGCGTCCGGTTCTGCGAACTGTTCCCGCAGCTCGCGAAACTCACCGACAAACTCGCGGTGATCCGCACGCTCACGTCGCAGTCGAACGACCACGGCATCGCGGGCACCATCGGGCTGACCGGCAGCGCCGCCGGCGGCACCGGGCTTGATGGCAAGCCGCTGCAAGGCTCCGCGCGACCGGCACTCGGCTCGGTCGTCGCGAAAGCACTCGGCGGCGCGCGCAAGCACGACATTCACCCGTTCTTCGTGATCGGCGGCAAACTGCACCAGGGGAAGAAGGCGATCATCGGCGAGGGCGGCGGGCCGCTCGGCGGCGGGTGGGATCCGTTCCGCCTGGAGTACGACCCCGCGACCGGCACCAAGGTGCCCGCGCTGCAACTGCCGCCGGACCTCACGCCGGAACGCCTGGCCGACCGGCAGCAGCTACTCGCCGCGCTCGGCAACGCCGACCGGCGCGTGAGCGAACTCGGTTCCGCCGGCGCGCTCGACGCGTACCGCGGGCGCGCGCTTGCGATGCTCACGTCGCGCACCGCCGCCGCCGGCTTCGATCTGTCGAAGGAGAAGGACACCACGCGCGACGCCTACGGCCGCACGCGGTTCGGGCAGTCGTGTCTGCTCGCGCGCCGGCTGGTCGAAGCCGGAGTGCCGTTCGTGCAGGTGAACTGGAGCGACCACGTT
>CANLGS010000332.1 GCA_947490035.1 Gemmataceae bacterium | reverse complement strand
TGAGTACCCCAAGGGAGAAGGGATTCTGAGATGTGCCCTTGGCCTTCTGAGGGGGCGGTAACACCATGGCTTCCTCTCCATGTTATTCTGAGCCATGATGTTATAGCAAACCTCAAGTCACGCAAATCAGTAGGCTGACGCCCCCTGTTCTGCTTTCACGCTCGCCTAAAACAGTTGCATGATCCCCTTCGCGGACACGCACGTTCACCTCCTCGCCGGCCTCGACGACGGCCCGCCGACCCCCGACATTGCGCTCGCGATGTGCCGCATGTTGGTCGCCGAAGGCGCGCGCCACGCGACCGCCCTCGCGCACCAGAATCCCGACTACCCCGCGAACGACGCGGCGCGACTTCGCGCGGCGGCCGCGGCGCTCGCGGTCACGCTCGTGGACAAGAAGATTCCGCTAAGCGTGTACCCCACTGGCGAAATCATGCTCGCGCCGAACACGCTCGACGAGTGGCGTGCCGGCACGCTCATGTCCGTCGGCAACCACAAGCAATGGCTGCTCGTGGAGATGCCGCACAGCGGGTTCATCGACGCGCTGCCGCTCGCGGAGGCACTGAAGCCGGAGGGCGTGCGCCTCATCATCGCGCACGCGGAACGCTACCCGGAATTGCTCGACGACCTCGCTCTTACTCAGAAGTGGATCGAAGCCGGGTGCTTGATTCAGGTGACCGCTCGCGCGCTCGCGGAGCCGTGGGAACCGGGGTTCGAGGCCGCGCTGAAGCGGTGGGCGAAGGGCGGGTTCATTCACCTGATGGGTTCGGACGGCCACGGCATCGACCGGCGGCGCCCGGTGCTCGCGGGCGGCTTCGGCCGGCTGGCGAAGTGGCTCGGGCGGTCGCACGCGGAGCAGATCGCGGGCGCGTGGGGAACCGCCGTGCTTCAGGGAAAGCCGGTGACCGTGCCGGCACCGCGTGCGGGCGGCCGCAGGTGGTTCTCGCGGCTCTTCGGCGGCTGAGTCACGCCGCGACCTGCGCCGGCGGCGGCCCGACGATGTGCATCAGGATGCCGAGGATGCGGTCGGCGCGCAACACGCCGTAAACCGTCGTATCGAATTCGAGGACCGTTCCGGTGAGTCGCAGGAACCGCCAGTCGCTTCCCGTCGTCAGGCAACCGTAGATGGCATCGGACGGCGTGTCCGCACGTCGGTTGAACCGCTGCGCGCCGATCATCCCCGCGATGCACTGCCCCAACCCGTCGTCGGGGCTGTCCTTCTTTGCCTCGCAGATGACTACCACCGGGGCAACGATCTGCGGTTGGTGGGGTGCGCGGGCGATGAGGAAGTCACAATACCCGGTCAGCTTGGCACCGGGATCGGCCTGAAAGTCGGACCCCGAAAACAGCGAGATTTGGCCGCGGTAGCGCGCCCAGAAGTCGCTCAGCAGCGGTGCGACCATCCACTCGCTCCTCGCCTTCTCGGTGTTCACGGTTACGGCGAGTTGCAACCCGACCTCGAGCGCCTGCTGCAACGCCACGGACGTCGGCGCGGCCGGCACGCCGGCGAACATGTCGAGTGTCGTGTGCCACGTCAGCCCGAACTCTTGAACCACACCAGGATACTTGAAGTCCGTGAACGCCATAGAACTACCCTCGTGTGAGTGCGGACATTGTAACCGGTTCCCCGCGAGTTCGTAACGAGTGACGGTTTTCCCATCCGTACAGTTGACGCGACCGCTACCTTCGGACAACAATAGCGTCACGCGAGTCGGTCCCACCCCATCGCTGCCGCTGCCACGGCTTTGGGAACGACCCGCCAGAACGACCGACCAAGACCCGCCATCGCCCCGCACCCCGCCCTCTTCCGTCAGGGGAGTTGCACCACGATGCCCAGCACCCGCACCCGCGGCGCCGCCGCGTTCCTTCTCGTCGCCCTCTCGTGCGCCATTTCCAGCGCACAGCCCACGCCCGACCAGCAAGCGGAGGCGCTCCTGAACGCGGGGCGGAAGGCGTACAACGAAGGGAACCCGCAGTTCGCCGCCGAGCGGTTCACCGAGCTGCTGACCAAGTTCGGCGGCTCGAAGGACGCGAACTCCGCCCGCTACGGCCTCGGCCTCGCGCTGCTCGATCTGCCCGCCCGCGACTACCAGAAGGCGCTCGAAGCGTTCACGCCGCCCGCCGCCGACACGAAGTTCGCGGATCAGGGCGTCGCGCTCTACCACGCAGGCGTGTGCCAGCGCGGGCTGGGGCAGAAGGAACTCGCCGAAGGCGTCGCAAAGCCCAACGAAATGCCGCAGCGCACGCAGGCGGCCAACACCCGGTTCGACGCCGCCGTGAAGCTGTTCGTGCAGGCGCGCGACGCGTTCGACAAGAAGACGCCGGCAGATGTGGAGTGGTCCGCGCGCGCCCGCTGCGACACCGCCGAGATGGAACTGCGCATCGGCAAGACGAAGGAGGCGCGCGCCACCGTCGAGCCGTTCGTGAAGGACGCGGCACTCGCCAAGAGCAAGTACCGCCCGCTCGCGCTCTACTACCACGGCACCGCTTGCTTCCTGCTCAATGACGTACCCGGCGCCGCGAAGTCGCTCGGCCAGCTCATGCCGTTCGATCAGGTGTACGGGCCGCACGCGCGCTACCTGATGGGCCGGGTTCACGCGTCGCAGACCGAGAACGCGGAGGCCGCCGCCGCGTTCGACGCTGTCATCGCCGAGTACACGAAGCAGAAGACCGCGGCACTCGAAGCGCTGAAGCAGCCGCAAAAGTTCGTGAACGACCCGTGGGAGAAGGCGCGGTTGGAACTGCTGGTGCGCAGCCCCGCGCCCGATTACGTCGCGGGCAGCGCGTTCTACGCCGCGTGCCTCAACTACGAAGCCGGCAAGTTCGGCGAGGCGCTCGGCAAGTTCGAGGCGTTCACGAAGGACTACGCAACGTCGCCGCTCAAGGACGACGCGCTGCTCCGCCTCGGCTTCTGCCAGGTGCAGTTGAAGCAGCACGATGTCGCCGTCAAGACGCTGCAACCGCTGACGAACCACGCGCGGCTCGCGGACCAGTCGCTCTTCTGGACGGGCAAGGCGCAGGCCGGTCTGGCGCTGGCGGTCGATCCCACAAACCTGAACCTGAAGGTTCAGACCTTCAACACCGCGATTGCCACGCTGCGCACCGCGAGCGATAAGGCGAACCAGGGCGACGCGGACGCGAAGGCCCGGCGCCCCGGTTACCTGCTCGAACTCGCCGACACGCAACTCACGGCCAAGCTCGCGAAGGACGCCGCCGCGACCTACGAAACCATCTGGGGTGAGAAGCTCCTGCCGGCGCGTGCCGAGGAAACGCTTCAGCGGTTGATCGCGGCGTACCACCTCGCGGGCGACATCCCGACTTCGGACGCCCGCATCGCGACCTTCAAGCAGCAGTTCCCGAACAGCACGCTGACGCCGCTCGTGCTGTTCCGCGCCGCGGAGAACGCCTACGCCAAAGCCGAGGCGCTCGCGAAGGGCAACAAGCCGGCCGAGGCGAAGGCCGCGTTCACGGACGCCGCGACGAAGTACGCGGAGGTCACGACCAAGTACCCGGAGTTCGAGCGTGTCAACCGCGCTAAGTACGGGCAGGCGCTCTGCTTCACCGCCATCGAGGACTACGAGAAGGCGACGAAATCGCTGGAGTCGATCCCGGCCGCGGAGCGCAACGGCGAACTGTCGCCGGTGTCCTACGTCCTCGCGGACTGCCTCATTCGCACCGCGCCCGCGAAGGCCGAGGACGCGCTTCAGGACAACATGCTCCGCGAGAAGCTGGTCGCCGCCGCGACGCTGCTCGACGCGTTCATCGCGGCCAACCCGAAGGCCGAACAGACGCCCGACGCGATCCTGAAAGTCGGCTACTGCCAGAAGCGGCTCGGCATCCAACTCGCGCCGGGCAACGAGCGGAACGAGGCGCTCCAGAAGGCCCGCGTCGCGCTGGAGCGACTGCCGCGCGAGTTCCCGCAGTCGCCGCTCGTCGGGAATGCCACGCTGGAACGCGCGAAGGTGCTGGTGCTTCAGAACGACAAGGGCAACGCGATCAACGCGCTGCGCGGCTTCAACGCCGACCCGCTTCAGAAGTCGCCGGTCGCGGCGCTCGGCGTGATCTACCTCGCCACACTCCTTCGCGAACAGAACCAACCGGCGGAAGCCGTGAAGGTGCTCGCGGAAGCGCGACCGAAGTTCGAGCCGGCGCTGATTGCCGCGGGCGGCGCGAAAGTCGAGTGGGTCGCGTTGCTCCGCTACCACCACGGCGTCGCGCTCTTCGAGAGCGGCAAGCCGGTGGAGGCGCGGGCCGCGTTCGAGCAGTCGGCCGCGGCCGTGCCGACGCTGCCCCTCGCGGTCGAGGCGTCACTCAAGGCGACGCAGTGTCAGGCGGAAGAGGTGAAGGCGAAGATCGCGGCGTTCGAGAAGCAGAAGGTGCCGAACCTGAAGCCCGATCAGATCGCGGTGATCGACAACCAGATTAAAGCGGTGAAGGCGGAACTCGCGAACGTCGGCAAGGTGTTCGAGCAGCGCGCCGAAGCGTACAAGCAGGCACACCCGCAGAGCGAGGCGCGTGCGCGGTTGCTCTACGACGCGGCTTGGGCGTACCGCAATTCCGGCACCGACCCGGCCCCCGCGTACACCAAGTTGTTGGAGCAGTTCCCCGATCTTTCGCTCGCGGTCGAGGCGCGATTGGAACTCGCGGAACTCGTTTCCGAGAAGAAGCCGGATGACGCGATCAAGCTCTTGAAGGAAGCCATCGATAAGGAGCCGACGGACAAGGTCACGTCGCCGGAGACAATCGACCGCATCCGCATCCGGCTGGGCGCCGCGTACTTCGACAAGAAGGACTACGCCGCGGCGCAGGGTCAGTTCGACGCGGTGGGCAACAACGACAAGTCGGCGCACCGGGCGCACGGGCTGTACCGCTCCGCGGAGTGCCTGCTCGCGCTCGGCAAGCCGGACGACGCGCAGAAGAAGCTCGTGATCTTCCGCGACAACGCCGCGTTCCACAACGTCGCCGGCGTGAGCGACCGCGCGCTATTGCGCCTCGGTCACGCGCTGACGCAACTCAAGCAGTGGGACGCGTCGCGTCAGGCGTTCGAGACGGTGATCGCGCGTTACGGCCCGAACAACATGTGGGCGGTTGATGCGCGCTACGGCATCGGCTGGGCGTTCCAGAACCAGGGCCGCCACGACGACGCGGTGAACGCTTACGCGCTGGTGACGCAGGCGACGACCGACGACCGCGCCGGCCGTTCGCACCTGCAAATCGGCTTGTGTCGCGCCGCGGGGAGCAAGTGGGTTGACGCGGGCAAGGCGTTCAGCACGGTCTACTTCGGCTACGACCTGCCCGACCTGAAGTTCCCCGCGATGCTCGAACACGCCCGCACGCTGATCGAGGAGAAGAAACCGGACGAGGCGGTGAAGTTGCTCGAGCGCGTGCTGAAGGACGCCCCCAAAGACGGCGAGTGGGCGAAAGCCGCGCAAGAGCGGCTGGACAAGGTGAAGAAGAAGTGAGGCGTGCGATGGACGCCAACGAAGGTCTGTTTTCGCCCGCCGCGTTAGCTGTCCTCGACAGCCAACAATACGACCCGCACGCGAAGGGTTCGTATGAGTTGATGTCCGGTGGATTGGTATGGCCGGACGAGTTTC
>CANLGS010000331.1 GCA_947490035.1 Gemmataceae bacterium | reverse complement strand
CGATTTGGTGGCGCAATTCCCGGACGCGGAGGAACTCGCGGTCACCATGACCGGCGAGCTGTGCGACTGCTTCGAGACGAAGCGCGACGGCGTTAGCGCAATTGTAGACGCGGTCGCCGCTTGCGGCTTAGCACGCTTCTGGAGTACGGACGGCGTGTTCCTCAACCCGGAGGAAGCGAAAGCGAATCACATGAAGGTCGCGGCGGCGAACTGGCACGCGCTCGCGACCTTCGCGGGGCGATACGTTCCCAACGGCGAAGCGGTGTTGGTGGATGTCGGCAGCACAACGACGGACATCATCCCACTCTGCTTCGGGTTCCCGCACACTTATGGGGACTGCGATCAAGACCGCTTGGCCCACCGCGAGTTAGTGTACATCGGCGTGAGGCGCACGCCGGTGTGTGCCGTGTTCACGGAGCGCGTGTGCGCGGAACTATTCGCGACGACCCAAGACGTGTACGTCGTGTTGGGGTTGCTGCCAGAGGAACCAGCTAACCGGGACACGGCCGACGGGCGTCCGCTCACGTTCGAGAACTCGTGCGCGCGACTTGCACGAATGCTCGGCGGGGACCGGGAGACGCTCCCGGAAGTTGCGATTGTTGATCTCGCACGGCGCGCGCACGCCGAAATAGTTCGGACGCTCTCGAACGCGCTCGGACACCCGTTCCGTAATCCCGATGGGAGCGAGCCGGGATGGGAGCGGGTGATTGTGTCCGGGAGCGGCGAGTTCCTGGCGCGGCGCGTGGTCGAGCGGGCGCTACCCGAGCGGCTCGCGGCGCGGCCGATTTCTCTCAACGACGAACTCGGCCCGTCCGTGTCCGCGTGCGCGCCGGCTTACGCGGTCGCGGTGCTCGCGACGGAGCGCCGGCCATGATCGTCGTGAAGGTCGGCGGTAGCCTCTTCGATTCGCCCGCGCTCGGGCCGGCGCTCCGCGCGTACCTCGAAACGCTCGCGCCGGCGGAGGTGCTGCTCGTGCCCGGCGGCGGGCCGGTCGCGGACGCCGTGCGCGAACTGGATCGCGCACACGCGCTGGGCGAAGAAGCCGCGCACTGGCTTGCACTGCGCTCGTTGGGGGTGACCGCGCAACTCCTGCGAACGCTCACGCTCGCCTTCGCGGACTCCGGCTCGCGGCTAACCGTGCTGGATTGCTTCGAGTTTGCGAAGGAGGACGAGCAGCGCGAAGACAAGCTCCCGCACACCTGGGCCGTCACCACCGATTCCATCGCGGCGCGCGTTGCGTTCGTTCACCGCGCCGAACGGCTCGTCCTGCTCAAGTCCGTAGACATCCCGCCCGGTACGCCGTGGGAAGAAGCCGCCGCTTTCGGTTGGGTGGACGCGCACTTCCCCCGGATCGCCGCACTTCTCGCGTGCCCGATTGAGGTTGTAAACTTCCGCTTGCGCCTGACGTGACAGCGTGTTCTATGCTTGGAGCGAAACTCCTTTCGCACAGGAACTCCACGCGCCATGCGGTTCATCATCGCCAACGAGTTCTACCAGCAGATGATCCAGATGCCGGATCACACCCCGGACTGCTACGTCCGGCCCGGCGAGTACCTGCACCACATGTACATCGACGGCGTCAAGTACACCGTCGCGCCCGCGGTCCTCGACTGCCTCACCGAAGCCGAAACCAAGGACGATCAGGAAGCCATTGCGCACCTGCGGTTGCACAAACTGCACTTCGAAGGGCTGCTCGCGGACGCCGAGCGCACCGGCACGCTCACGGATGACGTGACGCTCCTCGGCGACGCGCCCCCGACCGACGAAGAAGGGATGCCCGCCACCGACAACGCCTACGTGCCGCGCATCCCCGCGCGCTGGGAAGACCTCGGCCTCGAACTGCCGTTCATCTTCGACCTGACGATGCGCACCATCTACACCCGCGGGCAGGTCACCGGCAGCGAACTCGCCAACGCGATGGCCGTGCCGTTCGCCGTCGTCAACCCGGTGTTCCAGGCGATGCGCAAGCAGTCGCTCATCGACATCGTCGCCCAGCGCGGCAACAGCGGCGACGCCAGCCTCGTGTACGCGATCAAGCCGCCCAAGGGCGAGGACGCGCTGCGCGACGCGCTGGAGAAGACCAGCTACGTCGGCCCGGCCCCGGTGCCGTTCGCGGACTACGTCGAGTCCGTGATGGCCCAGACCATTAAGCGGCTCGTCGTGACGCGGCGCAGCATCCGCCGCGCGTTTGAAGACCTCATCATCACCGACGAGTCGTTCAACGAGATCGGCCCCGCGATCAACTCGGCGCAGTCCATCTTCTTCTTCGGCTACCCCGGCAACGGCAAAACCAGCGTGGCCGAGCGCATCACGCGGTTGATGGGCGATGCCATTTACGTGCCGCACGCGGTGGAGGCGAACGGCCAGATCATCAAGGTGTACGACCCGATCCAGCACACCGCGATTCTGGACGACACGCGGCACGACGCGACCGACAGCGTCATGAAGCGCGGCACGCAGTTCGACCTGCGGTTCATCAAGGTGAAGCGGCCGACGATCGTGGTCGGCGGCGAACTGACCCTGCCGATGCTCGACCTGAAGTACAACAGTTCGGGGAAGTTCTACGAGGCGCCGCTCCAGATGAAGGCCAACGGCGGCATCTTCATGATCGACGACTTCGGCCGCCAGCAGGTGCGCGCGATGGACCTGCTGAACCGGTGGATCGTGCCGCTGGAGAAGAAGTACGACTACCTGAACACGATCAACGGCACGAAGATCGAGGTGCCGTTCGACCAGTTACTGATCTTCAGCACGAACCTCGACCCGAACCAGCTCGCGGACGAGGCGTTCCTGCGCCGGATCAAGTTCAAGATCGAGATCCGCGACCCGGACGAGGCGCAGTTCCGCAAAATCTGGGAGTTGGTGTGCAAGGGGAAGCGGGTGGAGTTAGACTCGCGCGGCGTCGATTACCTGATTCAGAAGTGGTATCGACCGGTCTCGCGGCCGTTCCGCATGTGCCAGCCGCGCGACATCCTCGACCAGATGATGAGCATTGCGAAGTACAACATGGAGCGGGTGAACTTCAGCCCGGACCTGATCGATGCCGCGTGCGCGACATACTTCATCAGCGCCAACAAGAAGGACTTCGGCGCGAAAGTGCGGATGGAGTGACGCCCGGTTAGCCGCAAGCCGAAGGCGAGCGTTCGTCGCCCGGTTCGACCGGTGCGGCGGGTATCTTGCTCAGTACGGCCTCGAACGCGACCCGGTCGGCGCGAGCCGCGCGGGCGCGCAACGGAGCGAGTTCCGCTTCTGCGGCCAACTTCTCGCGGACGGCTTCTTCGAGCCACGCAGCTTCGCTGACCCCGCGCCGCGCGGCCTCCCCCGCGACCGCGGCCCGCACCCCGTCCGGCACCTCAAGAACCAGCGTGCTCATTCGCGCCTCCGAACCGGGCGAGCGCTTCGCCCGGAGATAACAAAGTGATCCCGTACCGCGCCGCGCCGTCACGCATGTCGGCCGGGTTCAACGTGACCAGATGCGCAGCGTCAGGTCGGGAACGGGAATCGCCTCGTATCGCAGTGCTTGCAACCTGTCGCCGAGTAGCCGTTCTCCGCAGCCCAAGCCACCAGTTCCGCCAAACTTTCGGAGCAGACCTTACGAGCCGCAGTGTAACAGCAGCCCTTATCCTGACGGTACTCGTTGTCACTGCCACCTTGATGTATGCAACCCCGCCCAGCCGGATTCTCACGTCGGTCTTGGGTGTAGTGAATGGTGAACTGCCCAGGCGCGCTCTCCGTCATGTGGAAGCCGTCCACGTTGGCTCTCCGCCACGCTTGGAAAGCCTCGTGAGCTTGGGCGTTGTCGCCGTGATAAACACGAATCACGCTTCACCTCCGAGTGTACTCGCGTTATCAGGGTAAGAAATTTACCGCGCCGCATCCTCACGCCCCGTCGGGGATTTCCGGTTCGACCACGTGCGCCAGCAGCGCCAACGACTCCTGCCAGCCGAGGTAGCAGAACTCCACCGGGATCGCCGCGGGCAGCCCCGCTTGCGTGATGGTCACTTCGGTGCCGCACGCGACCGCGCGCAGCGCGATCGTCACGCTCATCTCGCCCGGCAGGTTCGGGTCGTCGAACCGGTCGGTGTAGCGGATCAGTTCGTTCGGCGTCAGCTCGACGTACCGCCCGCCGAACGAGTGGCTCTTGCCGCTGCCGAAATTGGTGAACGACATGCGGTAGCCGCCGCCGACGCGCGCGTCCATCTCGTGAACCGTGCCGGTGAACCCGTGCGGCGGAAGCCACTTGACCATCGCGCCGGGGTCGAGGAACGCGCGGTACACGCGCGCCGCCGGCGCGCGGAAGATGCGGTGCAGCCGAACCGTGTTGGTGCCGTCGGATGACATGCTGAAACCCTCTCGGAGTTGGTGAAGAGGGTGAATGGTAACCGCTCGTCGGCGCGTGTCAACGTGAGCAGCGGCCGACCTTTCGCCCTCGCCCCGGCGCGCGTTCCTGACATGATAACTCGGTGGAAACCGCACCCCTCACAACCCGCCTCAAGGAAAAGGCCCGCGAGCTTGGCTTCGCGCTGTCGGGCGTCGCCCCCGCGACCGACGCGGACGGCTTCGCGCGCTTCGAGGCGTGGCTCGATCGCGGCTTCGCTGGCGAGATGTCGTACCTTCCCAAACTCCGCGAAGAACACCGGCACCCGAGTAGCATCCTCGACGGCGTGCGCAGCGTGCTGATGGTGGGGTTGGAGTACGCCTCCGCACCACAACAGGGGGCTTACGCCCCCCGCTCGCCTCAAGGCAAAGTAGCGAGTTACGCGCAAGGGCCGGACTACCACCGGTTCATCTGGGACCGGCTCAACACCCTTGCGGCGTGGCTCGAAGCGGAAGCGCCCGGCTGCCACACGGAAGCGGTCGCCGACACCGCGCCGCTGCTGGAGCGCGACTTCGCCCGCCGCGCCGGGCTGGGGTGGGTCGGCAAGAACACGATGCTCATCAACACCCGCCGCGGCAGTTTCTTCTTTCTCGGTGCGGTCCTTACCGACATCGAACTTGTGCCCGATTCACCCTCCAGCGGCCCGCACTGCGGCACCTGCACCGCGTGCCTCGACGCGTGCCCTACCAACGCATTCCCCGAACCGAACGTCCTCGACGCGACGAAGTGCATCAGCTACCTGACGATCGAACTCCGTTCGGAAATTCCTGTCGAACTCCGCGAGCCGACGGGGAACTGGCTGTACGGCTGCGACGTGTGCCAGGACGTGTGCCCGTGGAACCGCGCCGCGGAGGCGCGGTCGCCCGCGTTCCCGCACGACCCGGAGCTGGCGACCTTCGACCCGGTGGAATTGCTCAGCCTCGACGCGGCCGCATTTCGCGCGCGCTTCAAGAAGACATCGCTGTTCCGCACCCGCCGCGCGGGGCTGCTGCGGAACGCGGCCGTCGTGCTGGGAAACGTGGGGGATGAACGCGCGCTGCCAGCGATGGAGAACGCGCTCACCGACGAGGAGGACGTGATCCGCGACGCGGCGGCGTGGGCCATCGCCCGCATCCGTCAGCGGGTTTCGAGCGTGAACCGCGGGTAGTTGTTCGTCACCTTACGTACCAGCCGGAATGACTTGCCGAGAACTGCGGATTTCACCCACCCGCCGGACTTCT
>CANLGS010000330.1 GCA_947490035.1 Gemmataceae bacterium | reverse complement strand
TCGACGTCGTTTCGATCGCGACGCCGAACCACTGGCACGCGCTCATGGCGGTGTGGGCGATGGAGGCCGGCAAGGACGTGTACTGCGAGAAGCCGGCCACGCACAACGTCCACGAAGGCGCGATCATGACCGCCGCCGCGCGGAAGTTCAAACGCATCTGTCAGGTCGGCACGCAGAGCCGCAGCAACCCCGGCATGCGCGACGCCATCGCCTACGTGAAGAGCGGCAAACTCGGGAAGGTCGATCTCGCCATCGGCCTCTGCTACAAGCCGCGTGGCAGCATCGGCAAGGTGGAGGGCGAGCAGAAGCCGCCGGCGACGATGGACTACGACCTGTGGTGCGGCCCGGCCCCGAAGACGATGCCGAAGCGCAACGTCGGCAAGAACGGCACCGTTCACTACGACTGGCACTGGATCTGGGACTTCGGCAACGGCGACCTGGGCAACCAGGGCGTTCACGAGATGGACAAGGCTCGTTGGGGTCTCGGCAAGACGACCATGCCCAGCAGCGTGTTCAGCGCCGGCGGGCGGTTCGGCTACGCCGACGACGGCGAGACCGCGAACACCCAACTGTGCGTGTTCGACTACACCGACGCGAAGATGGTCTTCGAGGTCCGCGGGCTGCCGACCGAAGCGTACAAGAGCGCGAAGGTCGGCAACATCTGGGTCGGCACCGACGGCTACGTGGTGTGCCCGAACTACGCCGGCGGCATCGCCTACGACAAGGCCGGCAAGGAAGTCGCGAAGTTCGCCGGCGGCAGCGATCAGCACCACTTCGACAACTTCACGAAGGCCGTCCGCAGCCGCAAGGTCGAAGACCTGAACTGCGACATCGCGGAAGGGCACCTGTCGGCGTCGCTGTGCCACCTCGCGAACATCAGCTACCGGATGGGCGTCGAGCAGGCCATCGGCAAGGACGCGAAGGTGAGCGACGACAAGAACGTGAACGAGTTCTTCGCCGCGATGCTCGCCCACCTGAAGGCGAACAAGGTCGATGTGGACGGGTCGAAGGGCCGGTTCGGGCCGACGCTCACCATCGACACGAAGACCGAGAAGTTCACCAACAACGAGAAGGCCAACGCGATGCTGTTCCGCGAGTACCGCAAGGGGTACGAACTGAAGGAGATCGCGTAACCCTCCGAGGCGAGCGGGGGGCGTAAGCCCCCTGTTTGCTTCTCGGCGTCATCTCGTGTTGAGGTTTAACAGGGGGCTTACGCCCCCCGCTCGCCTTCCAGACAGGACCGCCTCATGCGCTACGCCCTCCTCGCGCTCGTCGTCTGCGCCGCGCCGCTGTCCGCGGCGGACTTCCCCAAGCCCGCGACCGCGAAGGCCGACGAACCGCTCGCCAAGCAGCTCTCGCTCCCGAAAGCCGGCGAGTACCTCGACGGCGTCGGCGTGAACTGGACGCGCGACCGCGACTGCATCACCTGCCACACCAACATGCCGTACCTCACGGCCCGGCCCTTGCTCAAGGGCGACACCGGCTGGAAGGAAGTTCGCAAGTACCTCGAAGACAAGGTGAAGGAGTGGCCGAACGCGGACGAGCCGCCGGGCGCCGCGGCCGTCGTCACGACCGCGTTCGCGCTGTCGTTCAACGACGCGCAGCAAACCGGCAAACTGCACGACCGCTCGCGCGCGGCCCTCGATCGCGTGTGGGACATGCAGCGCAAAACCGGCGACTGGGACTGGGTCAAATGCGACTGGCCGCCGCTCGAACACGACGACTACTACGGGGTGGTCCTCGGGGCGCTCGCGGTCGGCTACGCGCCCGGCGACTACGCCAACACCGACAAAGCCAAAGCCGGCATCGAGAAGCTCAAGACCTACCTCAAGAAGACCCCGGCCCCGGACCTCCACCACGCCGCGATGCTGCTCTGGGCGTCCACGAAACTCGACGGCCTGATGACCGCTGACGAGCAGAAGAAGGCGATTGCCTCGCTGAAAGCGAAACAGCGCAAGGACGGCGGGTGGTCGCTGCCTTCGCTCGGCGAGTACAAGCGCCGCGACGCGGACAAGACGCCGAACGACCCGAAGGCCGACAGCGACGGCTACGGCACCGGCTTCGTCGCCTACGTGCTTCTGCAAGCCGGCGAGAAGCCGACGGACGAGTCTGCCGCGAACGCGGTGAAGTGGCTGAAGGCCAACCAGCGCGAGAGCGGTCGGTGGTTCACGCGCTCACTGAACACCGACAAGGCCCACTACATCGCCAACGCCGGCACCGCGTTCGCCGTGCTGGCGCTGATCGCGGCCGGCGAGACGTAGAAGCCGCTCGCGGCTTCGCCCGCGGGCCGCGGGGAACCGCTCACGTGCGAGACCGTGAAGCTCGTCGAGCAGAGCTACAAGTGAGGGGATGGGGAAAAAGGGACAGCGAAAACAGACCCGCCGCGAACCGGGGAACGCGGCTCGCGGCGGAGTGTGAGTTTGCAGGTCACAGGATGAGGTCGGCAGGACGCTCAATCCCGCTGAAGTTTGAGCAACGCAGTTGCGTCCCAGATGGTAACGGTCCCGTTGGCTCCGAATGCCGCAACCTTTTCCCCACTCGTATCGAAGCAGACCTTTGTCACCCCATTCGCATCGGCGACTAAAGCGGCTGCGACTTGGCCCGTAAGAATGGTGACGAAGAACAGGTTCGGCATCCCTCTGTCGAGCGTGCCACAAACCAGATGCTTACCCCCAGGATGAAACGCGACAGTCGCAACGGTGAACTGCCGACCGAGGGGTTGAGTCTCTTTGAGCACTTTCAGAGTTGCGGCGTCGTACCACGCGACTGAACCGTCGTCGAATCCGGCAGCCAACACACTCCCGTCTGGCGAGTGTGCCAAGGATGAAGCTCGGAACTTGATCTCGACGTTTACTTTGCTTGGCTTCTCTGCAAACGACCAGGATTCGAGTCGTGGCTTTCCAGTGCCGCTTGGGCCGCATGAGAGTGCTAATCGGTGAGTACCAGAGTGAAGCGAGTGAGCGTAAAGGGCCGTCCCCCCTTGCGGTTCGCGTAGCACGACCGATTGAGGCTTCTTTCCCAAATCCCATTGTTCCAAAGTCGGGACAATCGCACCGCTCCGGTACAAGAATGCTTTTTCGCTCTTGCCGTCGAGCCAAACGCTTGCACCGACGGTAGTGGGCGCGCGGCTAATTTCAATGGCACCCCCGCCGGGGAGGGCAGGTTTGCCCGGCGGGAGAGCGAGGAATCGGAGGTTCTGTTCGTCCGTGTATGCGATCCAACCCCCGTCCGGCGCGATGGCACAGACGGTGCGGGAGTTCTCAGGTCCGCCTCCGCCCTTGATTGTCGTCGAGGAGACCGATTTGCCGGTGGTTGAATCAAAGAGCCCAAGAACAGCATCACTCGACCGCGGTTCGGTGTAGCGAACGACTAACCGTGCCCCAGAGGGGGTAAACGCCATCCAGTGCGCGTCAGCACGGACTGACTCTTCAGGTTTAACCGAAAAGGTGACGAAGGGCTTCGGCTTGACATCCTCGGTTGCCGACCACCTTTCAGGGGTCAGACCGAGAAATACAGCACACAGGAGACAGGTGTGGAACGGTGTCATGCTCACGGGCCTTCTCCAATGCCGTTAATCCACCCACCCACGACAGCCGCGATCGCGGCGCGCTTCTCCGGCATGAAGATAATGCTGTTTTTCACATACGCGCACAGAGCTGTCGCGCGGGTGCGCACTTCCGCATTCGGGTCGTTGTTTTGCACTGCCGTCAGAAGACGAAGAACGATCACTGACCGGGTGAGGTCGCCACGGATGGCATACCCATTCAGGAGGTCTTTGAGGTCCGCCTCCGCCCGTTCCCGCGTCGGGAAGTCATCGACCCCGAGTTCAGCGAGCAGGCTGTTGACCTTTTGCACCGTTCGCGCCCAGTCTGGGGTTCCGGTGATCACCGCTGCGGCCACCCCGAGACCTCCCACCATACCTTGGAATGGCAGGGACGGGTCAGGCGCTGTTCGCCATCTGATACCGAGTGAGAGTTTTGCAGTGATCGCATCGAGGATATTTGTTCGCTCTGTCGCGACCTCGAAGTTATTCGCGTTCATCGACTGAAGTTTCTGCCGAATGCTAATCAGCGCCCGGTATTCCGGGTAGGAGATCGGGCCGGGGAGTTCGTCAATGAGCGTGGGCAGACCCAAGACCGTGGCGCCGAACTGGGCGCCGGCGGGTTCGTCCAGTTTGGCGCGGGCCGCGTTAAGTACCGCTGACTGGTCCGCGCGTTCTTCGACGGGAGTGGCGCCCGGCATCTGGGGGTTCGCGAACCCGCCGTTCGCGTCCGCGAGGATGGGGATCGTCAGACTGGTCTCGCCGGCCGCGAACATTGCCGTCGCCGCCATCACGACGGTCACCGTTTCCCCGTCCTCGTCAACCCATGTGCCGCGCGTCTCGAACCACACCGTCAGCGGTTGGCTGGTGTCGCCACCGGTGCGCGTGAGCGTGATTTGCCCGATCTCTGACCCGCCGGTCTCCCACGTCGCGGTCGAAGTGACCTGCGGCGGGTCGTCGGCGATGACGACAGAAGCCGCCCCCACGCTACCGACCGCGTACGGGTCGTTCACGGAGGCCGAGACTGTGATCGTCACGTCCTCCAGGTCTTCAAACTCGTTGTCCTTGAGTGCCGAGACTTCGACATCGGCGGTGGCGGCGTTCGCCGCGAAGGTGACCGTTCCCGTGAGCGCGACGAAATCGCCCGACGTGGCCGTGCCGCTGACGCTGTAGTTGACGGTGAGAGGGGAACTCGTACTCCCGGTTCGCGAGAACCGGACCACCCCGTCGGTCCCGCCTTCGAGTGCGTCCGCGAGTGTCGCGACCGATACTGACCCCGCTGTCGGCACAGTCCGGTCCTCGAACGCTTCCAGCATCGGGCGGAAGCGGTTCGGGTTGCGCGCGTTCACCGACGTTCTGATGGGGGGGCGAGCGACAGGCCGAGAATGCGGCGCAGTGCGGACGTGATCTTCGAGCGGGACATGGGCGTCATCCTGAAGGGAGAAGAGAGGCTCAACACCACCCACAGATTAATCGCGACTCCGACCAGATCGCAAGCGCGAACCGCCACCGGAATTCAAACCTTACCCGAATCGCACGCGAATTGATACTCCCACCTCAACTTTTCACACCGGCGCGAAAACCCACCGGTCGCGACCAGACCCAGAAGGCCAAACACAAGACACTGGCATTCTGGCATTCTGGCATTCTGGGTGGTCAAAGAATGACCACTTGCATTTCGACCGGCGTAGGGCTGGTTGTTACGTTCGCCCCCGTGGGCCGTCTGTGTATACTGATCCCTTGGCACGTAACCACTTGCGTTGCCCGCTCTGCGTGTGAGGCCACCATGCGTTCCCCCCTTCGACCCTTTGCGCTGATGCTCCTCGCCGTTGTCATCGCGGTGCCGTTCGTCGCCGCACAGCCGGCACCCGCGCCCACCGCCGACGACGTGAAGGCGCTGCGCACGAAGTACCAGACCGAGCGCGAACAGGCCGTCACGGCCAAGTTCCCGGCCGACACGCTCGCGAAGGCCGACGACATCGTCAAGCGCGCCGACGACGCCGCGAAGACCGAGAACTTCAAGGCCGCCGCCCGGCACCTCCGCGACGCACGCTGGCAACTCC
>CANLGS010000329.1 GCA_947490035.1 Gemmataceae bacterium | reverse complement strand
GCCCGGACCATCACAGCCGCAGGGCATTTCTGGACGAAACGATCGATTACGCTCTTGGGTAACATCCTTGTCGCTTCCTCAGAGGGTGAGTCAACATCCCTGGTGAAAACAACTTATAGCAATCGCTCGCGATGTTGTAAGGGGTGCTCTTTGGTACCAACTACTTGCCGATGCAGAAGCGCGAGAAGATGCGGTCGAGCAGGTCGTCGGTGTAGACCTCGCCGGTCATCTCGCCGAGCGGGTCGAGCGCGCCCCGCAGCGCCAGCGCGAGCAGTTCCGGCGGGTCGTCGTTCGCCGCGAGTGAGTGCGCTTCGCGAAGTCGTTCGAGGCACGCGAAGACGTGGTGTCGGCACCGGCTTTGGCTCGGCGCCAGCGCCGGCCGCGCCAGTGACACTACGGTGTCACTCAGCGCGCCGCGGAGCGCGTCGAGGCTGTTAGGAGCTTGTGTCGAGCAGGCGAGCGTTGCGAAGCCAACAGGGGGCTTACGCCCCCCGCTCGCCTCGGAGATGAGGTCGCTCTTCGTCCGCAGTTTCAGCACGTCCGCGCCGGTCGCGCGCAGACGCACCTCGTCAGCTTCATCGAATGCGCCAGCCTCGTCGCACCACACGATCACGTCGGCACGCGTCGCTTGCTCGTTCCCCAGACGCTGGGCCTGTTCTTCGATGGTGTCGGTCGCGGCCTGCCAGCCTGCCGTGTCGATTAACTCAACGGACACGCCCGCGAGCGCGAGTGGCTTCGTCAGGTAGTCGCGTGTGGTCCCCGGTATCGCGCTGACCAGCGCCGCGCCGCCGGCGAGCGCGTTGAACAGACTACTCTTCCCCGCGTTCGGCAGACCCACCAGCGCCACGCGAACCGGGCGCCCGGATACGGTGCGGTCGTCGAGTTGCTGCCGCACCGCGTCGAGTTGCGTGACGGCGGCGGCGATGCGCGACAGCGTCGCGGTGCGGCTCACGAACTCGATATCTTCGTCGGCGAAGTCGAGCGCGGCTTCCACGTCCGCGAGGAGGTTCAGCAGGTCGTCGCGAAGTGCGTCGAGCGGCTTCGACACGCCGCGGGCGAGCTGCGCGAGCGCGGCGGAAAGGTCCGCGTCGGTGCCGGCTTCGATCACGGCTTGAACCGCTTCGGCCTGCGGCAAGTCCTTCTTGCCCGCGAGGAACGCCCGCATGGTGAACTCGCCCGGTCGCGCGGGCCGCGCGCCGGCGGCGAGCAGGTCCGCGACCAACCGCTCCACGAGCGGCGGCGAACCGACGGTGTGCAACTCCGCGAGGTCTTGCCCGGTGTACGAGCGCGGCCCGGCGAAGAAGTACAGCGTCGCGGGCAGCGGCGAATGCACGCCGGTGAGGTGAAGTGCGCCGCGGATGAGGCGACGCGGGGAATTGTCTTTTCCCTCTCCCCTTGCGGGAGAGGGTGGCGAGACTTCGAGCCGGGTGAGGGGTGAGACTTCGCGCGCCGGGAAGCCTGACCCCTCACCCGTCGGCGAAGCGCCGCCACCCTCTCCCGCAAGGGGAGAGGGGGAAGACAGACCTTCCCCCGCGAACACGGCACCCACTACCGCGCGCGCCTTCGGCCCGCTGACGCGAACGATCGCGCGCGGCGCCGGTCCGGGCGCCGACGACAGCGCCACGATGGTGTCGTCCGGGTGCGGCGCGGATGTGGTCGCGGTGAGGCTCATTAGCTGAACAACACGTTGCTCAGGAGGATAAACCACAACAGCGTGAGGAGAATCATTGCCACGCCGATGCCGATGTTGAGTCGTCCTCGCCCGGACAACTCCCCCGGTCCGAAGGTCGCGTTCAGGGTCAGATACATGCCATAAAACGCGACCGGGAAGAACCCGAAACTGATGATCGGATAATAAAACCAGAGGGGCACGAACACCAGCACGAGAATGGCGGTGAACGCCAGCCGGCGCGCGTACTCTTCACGCCCATTTGGATCCAGGGGGCCGTCTTCCGGTTCAAGCGCGGACCCCGGCGCGGGGCGAACCGGCTGCTCCTCTCCGTCGTCAATCACAGCAGCTTCGGCTTGGGTCGCGAGTTCTTCGGGTGGCACCGCGCCGCCCAACCCTTCGCCGTTCTCCCCAAACTGGTTTTCAAGCACCGCGACGGCGCGATCCGCGTCCTCTTCGAGAACCTGGACCTTCACGCCACCGACCACGCCCGACATCAACCAGTCCATCGCGACGAGCGTCTCGTCACTCACGGCCGCCTTGATTCCCGCGTCCTTCAGCACGTTCTCGGCGACCCGCGCTTGCGCCGCCTGGTCGAACGTCGCGATCGTTACGAGCTTGCCGGCCATTGCGCCTCCCAGGTTCTTCCCGTCTCGCTTCAGTACACCGACAATAGCCGAACGTGACGGGTTCGTACAGGAGCCGCTGAATGACCGCTGCCGACGCTTACACAGAACTGATCCGCCGCGCCAAGGAACTTGGCGTGCTCAACTCGTGTGCCGCCGTGCTGGGTTGGGACCACCAGACGTACATGCCCGCGAAGGGCGTGGCGCTGCGCGGCGAACAGATGGCGTTCCTCGCGAGTCTCTCGCACCAGAAGTTCACCGACCCCAAGAACGGCGAGTTGCTCGCCACGGTCGAGGCGTCAGAGATGGTGAGTGATCCCGTATCCGATTCCGCCGCGAACGTGCGCGAGATTCGCCGCAGTTATGACCGCGCGACCAAGATTCCGCAGGCGCTCGTCGAAGAACTGGCTCGCGTTACCACGCAGGCGCAACAGGTGTGGGAGCAGGCCAAGAAGAAGAACGATTACCCGATCTACCGGCCTTTCCTTGAACAGATCGTGAAGCTCAAGCGCGATGAAGCCGCAGCCGTTGGCTACAAGGACCACCCGTACAACGCGCTCATCGAAGAGTACGAACCCGGCACCACCGTCGCGGAATTGAAGACGCTGTTCGCGGGGCTGACAGCCGAACTCGCCCCTTTGGTGCGCAAGATCGTCGGCGCGCCGAAGCAGCCCGACAAGAGCGTGCTGGAACGCGAGTTCCCCGCCGACCGGCAGAAGGTGTTCGCGGAAGCCGCCGCGGTCGCGGTCGGGTTCGACTTCGGCGCGGGCCGGCTCGACACGACCGCGCACCCGTTCTGCTCCGGCTTCGGGCCGGGCGACTGCCGCATCACCACGCGGTACAACCCGCGGTTCTTCAACGAGGCGTTCTTCGGCGTGCTGCACGAAACCGGGCACGCGATGTACGAACAGAACCTCCCGGCGGAACACTTCGGCACGCCGCTCGGCGTCGCGTGCTCGTTCGGCATCCACGAGTCGCAGTCGCGGTTGTGGGAGAATCAGGTGGGCCGCGGGCGGCCGTTCTGGGACCACTTCTACCCCAGACTCAAGCAGACGTTCCACGCCGCGCTCGCGGACGTGTCGAAGGAGGCGTTCTACTTCGCGATCAACGACGTGCGGCCGTCGCTCATTCGCGTCGAAGCGGACGAGGCCACTTACAACCTCCACATCGCGCTGCGCTTCGAGTTGGAGTTATCGCTGCTGTCGGGCGACCTGACAACCGGCGACCTGCCGGGCGCGTGGAACGACCGGTTCGAGGCGCTGTTCGGGTTGAAGGTGCCGGACGACGCACGCGGCTGTTTGCAGGACATCCACTGGAGTTTCGGCGGCATCGGCTACTTCCCGACGTACACACTGGGGAATCTGTACGCGGCGCAACTGATGGATGCCGTGCGGCGCGAATTCGGTTCGGGCCTCGAAGACGACTTCCGGGCGGGCGACTTTTCGCGCCTCAAAGGCTGGCTGACGCAGCACATCCACCGGCACGGGCAGCGCTACCGCGCGGGCGAACTGTGCCGGCTCGCCACTGGAATGCCGCTTTCGCCGAAGCCGTTCGTCTCTTATCTCACCGAAAAGTTCGGGGCGCTGTACGACGTGTGCTAGAGTTTGTGTTGAAGGCGAGCGGGGGGCGTCAGTCCCCTGTTCTGCTGCTCGACAGCGCGAACGAGTGAAGACGTTTAACAGGGAGGCTCACGCCCCCCGCTCGCCAAGACACATGTTGCCATCAAACACCACTGATCCTCTTGCTCAAACGTCCGTGACCGAAGGCGCGGCCACCAGCGGCGACACGCACTCGCACCCGTACCCGCAGCGCGGGCCGTCGGCGGAAGCGTTCTCGCAGTCCGCGCCGCCGCCCGAGGTGGGCACCACCGTCGGCCCGTTCACGCTGACGGAGAAGCTAGGCGAAGGCGTGTCGTGCCACGTGTTCCGCGGGTGGGACAAGACGCGTTCGGCACCGGTCGCGCTGAAGATTCTCAACTGGGCGAACGTGTACGACCGCCCCGCGGCGATGAAGCAGCTCCGCATGGAGTCCGCGACGCTGGCCCGCGTCAAGCACCCGAAGGTCATCCGGTTCATCGACTTCGGGTTCGACCCGCGATGGCCGTACCTGGTCACCGAGTTCTTCGAGGGCCGACCGCTCGGCGAACTGCTCCGCGCCGGCGGCGCGCTCCCGCCGGAGTGGTGCCTCTTTCTGATCGCGCAGATGGCCGACGCGCTAGGTGCCGTGTGGCAAGCCGGTGTGGTTCACCGCGACATCAAGCCGGACAACATCCTGATCGGCCCGAACGGGAACGCGAAGCTGATCGACTTCGGGCTGGCGAAGGCCGACGTGCTGGCGGCGCGCGACCGCACCGGGCCGGAGCTGGCCGGGACCGCGGCGTACCTCGCGCCGGAGCAGGCGAAGGACGCGAGCACCGTCGATCACCGGGCCGACATCTACTCGCTCGGCGTGACGCTGTACGAAGCGCTGACCGGACGGCTGCCGTTCGAGGGGCGGAATCGCGTGCAGGTGATCTTCCAACACCTGAACGCGGTGCCGGTGCCGCCGGCGGAGCGCGTGGAGGGTCTGCCGCCGCTGGTGTCCGACCTGTGCCTGTGGATGCTGGCGAAGAGCGCCGACGACCGCCCGCAGAACTATCAGGAACTGCGCCAGGCGCTCGACACCGTCATCGGCGTGCGGCGCTGAGAGTAGCCCGCCACTCCGTGACCGGCCTTCTGTCTTTGTTTTGGTGGCACAGACATTCCTGTCTGTGTGCTTCGAGGGGTACAGCCGCACAGACAGGAATGTCTGTGCCACAAGAGAAGACCGGTCACGGGGTGACCGGACCACATTGAAGACCGGTGTCGGGCGTGTACCCTGTCGGGTGTCACATCCGCGAACCGGAGCCACCGATGCCCGTTCACTTCACCCGTCCGGCGGTCGCCGTTGCGCTCGCGCTGTCGGTCGGTCTCGTCGCGCTGCCCGCGTGCAAGAAGACCAAGCCCACCGTCGCCGATTCACCCGCGCCGTCGCCCACACCCACGCCGGCGCCAACCCCCGTGACGCCCGGCCCAGGCACGGGCACGAGCGTCACCGACCCGGCGGCGCCGAAGGGGCCGATCTTCCGCGGTACCGTGCCGCCGCTGCGAGCCGGGGTTCGCCTTGCGGCCGAAGAGAACATGAAGCAGATCGTCTTCGCGCTTCATAACTACCACGACCAATACCTAACGCTGCCGGGCGGGTACGCGGACAAGACCGGCAAGCCGGGGCTGAGTTGGCGCGTCGCGATCCTGCCGTTCCTCGAACAGGACAACCTGTTCAAGTCGTTCAAACTT
>CANLGS010000328.1 GCA_947490035.1 Gemmataceae bacterium | reverse complement strand
TAGGAACCCGATCGCCTCGTCGGCGAACACCGCGCAGGCGTGCTTGGGTGCGATCTTCGGCGTGCCGAGCTTGCCGTCGGCGACGTCGGCGAGGTTGGCCTTCAGCGGGTCGGTCATGCCGCCCGCAAAGATGCCGCGGGCCTCCTGGAACGAGCGGACCAGCGACTTCTCCCCGTTGTGCCACTTGCCCGTCACGAACGTGGCGTACCCGGCCTTCCCGAACGCCTCGGGCCACGTCTCGTCGCGGAGCAGTTTCTCGTCGACCCGGAACAGGCTTTGACCCGAGAGCAGCATCGCGCGAGACGGCACGCACGTCGCGCCCTGGAACGCGCCCTGCATGTACGCGCGGTCGAAGGCCAGCCCGCGCTTCACGAGGCGATCGAGGTGGGGTGTCTTGATGTGCTCGTTCCCGAGCGCGGCGATCGTGTCCGTCCGCTGGTCGTCGGCGAACAGGAACAGGACGTTCGGCCCCTTCGCGTCGGCAGCACGGGCCGGTGCGCGCGTGGCGACCGCGAAGGCGACAAGTAAAACGAGCAGGCGTGTCATGGCGCTCCCAGGGTCACTTCTTCGCGGGTTTGTGAATCTTCACGTCCACGTCGTTCTTCTGCTTCTCGCCCGGGGTGCTGCGCCCGTCGGCGACAAACGTTTCGAGCAGTTTGGTCAGCCGTGTCACGACCTCGGGCCGTGCGGCGGCGAGATTCTTGGTCTCGCCGGGGTCGGCGGCCATGTCGTAGAGTTGCGGGGATTCGGTCCCGCCGCCGGGGCTCCACCCGCCGCTCCCGGCGCACACGCACAGCTTCCACTTCCCGTCGCGGATCGCGAACCGCCCCTGGATGCTGTGGTGGGGCAGGCCCGTTACGCTGCGAGAACGCCTTTCGTGCGGAATGATCTGCGCGTGACGGGCCGCATCGAACTATTCGCCGGCGGTACTTTCAACGACCAGTCCGGCACCGGCGCCTGGGCGGCGTTCGCCCGCCCGACCTCAGGAGGCGATTTCGTCCGACGAAAGGGTGCTACTGGCGCTCGTCGGGGCAGCGAAGAGGGCGGCGGCCCCTGCACGATCGTCTCCGACCATGAAGGCACGGTCGGCATTGCCCCGCGTGGGAAGACTCTGCGGATGTGCAAGCCGTTCCGGGAGGAACTCGACGCGGCCGCCGCGAGCAAGGGCGTGCAGTTCGGGTGGCGGAAGCGCGATCAGTCACTAGCGTCGCGGCTGGCCCACCAACTCGCAAGGGAGGCGGCGCAGGGGCGGTGGGAGCAGCGGTCGAGGTGACCGACGCACGCATCCCCAATCTCCGTCTTGGCGCTGCCCGTGGGAGTGGGCCAAGCCCACGCTCTCAGTTGCTTCGCACGATCGTCTATTTCGTCTTTTGGACCGTCAATTTCCGGCTATAAATCGCCGTGCCGTGCGCGATGTAGAGCACGCTGTGATCCGGGCCGGCGAGGACGCACGTCGTCAAGGGCTGATCGCCGTCGACCTTCGGCAGGACGCCGCAGGGGCGGCCGGTCGGGTCGAAGATTTGCACCCCCACCTTGCTCGTGACGTAGAACCGCCCGGCCTTGTCGACGGCCATGCCGTCCCCCTGTGAGCTCTGGACGTACGGGGGCGGCTCGTTGAACTTGAACTCGCCCTTGGGGTCGATCGGCAACCGCATCGGCATCGTCGGCATCTTGGCGTCCAGCACCCCGCCCTTGTTCACCCGGAACGTCCACGTGTGCGCCCCGCCGTAATCGGACACGGCCAGCGTGCCGCCATCGTTCGACAGGGCGATGCCGTTCGGCTTGTTGATGCCCGTGTCCACGACCTTCACCTCGCCGGTCTTCGGGTCGATCCGCGTCACCTGCTTCGCCGCGGTCTCCGTGATCAGGATGAAGCCGTCCTTCGTCACCGCGAGGTCGTTGGGTTTGACGCCCTCCGCGACGACCTTCACCTCGCCGCTGCCGGGGCTGATCGCGATGACGCGGCTCTTCGCCCCCTGGCAGCCGTACAGGGCCGACTCGTCCGGGCTGAATTTCAAGCCGCTCACGGCCTCCTTGCAGATCTCTTTGCGAGTGCCGTCCGTGCCGATGCGGACGACCGACGGGGCCTTCATGTCGCAGAAATACACATTCCCGGCCTTGTCGGCGCACAGCGCGTCCGCGAAGCCGAGGTCCTTCGCGACCACCTCCCACGACTGACCGCGGATCAACAGGTTGAGGAGCGTGAGGTCGCCGCCGAGGTCGCCGCGGGTGTCGAGCACGGGGGTGAACTTGTCCTTCCGCCAGAGCCACTTCATGGCGTCGGGGAACCGCGAGCCGCCGAAGTCGGAATTGTGGGCGTAGCCCTCGGCCCAGTCGAAGCGGACGTCGTAGCCCATGTACTTTAGGGCCGACGCCATCTGCTGGTTCGCCCACGGCCAGCTCCCGAAGGCGTTGTCGACGTCCCCACTCGTGTCGGCCATGTAGACGCGGATCGGCTTGGGCTCGGTCTTGCGCACCAGCGACGGGTACACGTCCCCGCCGCGTAGGTTCGTGAAGCTGCCCACGCTCGAGTAGACCTTGCGGAAGAAGTCGGTCCGCTCCCACGCGGCGGTGAACGCACAGATCGCGCCGGAACTGGAGCCGCCGATGGCGTGCATCTCCGGGTCGTCCGAGATCGCGTACTTCTTCCGGACCTCGGGAACGATCTCTTCGAGCAGGAAGCGGGCGTAGCGGTCGCCGAGGCTGTCGTACTCGAAGCCGCGGTTGGAGTGCTTCCCCTGGACCCGCGGCTTGTCCTTTTCGTGACCGGGGTTGATGAACACGGCGATCGTCGGCGGCATGTCCCCCTTCGCGATCAGGTTGTCGAACACGACCGGCACCCGCCACCGGCCCGTGTCGCCCTTCATGCCCTCGCCGTCCTGGAACACCATCAGCGCGGCGGGCTTGTCGGCCTTGTACTGGGCCGGCACGTAGATCGACCAGTCGCGGGTCGTGTTCGGGAAGATCTTCGACTCGAACGCGGGCATCGGCACCACCGTCCCCTTCGGCACGCCCTCCTTCGCGACGGCGTCCGGGTGCGGCTTCCACTCCGGCTTGGTTTCGGTGTGCGGGAGCTTCGTGCTCTCGGCCTTCTCGTTCCACAACCACCGGAGTGCGTCCGGCAGCATCTCGCCGCCCCACTTGCCGCTGTGGCCACCGTCGGTCATTTCCAGTTTGTACCTGTACCCCGCGAATTGCAGGGCCGTCGCGAGGTCCTGGTTGCCGAGTGGCCAGTTGCCGTGCAGGTTGTTCAGGTCGTCCTTGCCGTCTTGCAGGTAGACCTTGATGGCCTTCGGCTTGTCCCTGGTCTTGCGCACGAGGCCCGGGTACGCCCAGCCCCCGCGGATGTTGGTGAAGCTGCCGATGTGGCTCATCACCAGTCCGAAGTGCTCCGGCTTCTCCCACGCGGCCGTGAACGCGCAGATGCCGCCCGACGAGATGCCGCACACGGCCCGCTTCGACGGCTCCTTCGAAACGTTGAGCCCCTTGAGCGCCACGGGCAGGAACTCGTCGACGAGGAAACTGGCGTAGCGGTCGCCCGGCGCGTCGTACTCGAATGAGCGATTGCTGCGGCTGCTGGCTCCAGGCATCGTGGCCGGCACGGTCCCGGGATCGACAAACACGGCGATCGTGACGGGCATCGCCTTCTGGTGGATGAGGTTGTCGAACACGACGGGAACCCGGAAGCCGCCCTTGGGGTTCGCGTACCCGCCGCCGTCCATGAAGACCATCAACGCGGCCGGCTCGTCGGGCTTGTACTGGGCCGGAACGTAGACGCTAAAATCGCGTTTCGTCCCCGGGTAGATTTTGCCGTCGGCGAACTGCCCCGCGATGACCTTCCCCTGCGGAACGCCGGGCTGAACGACCCGATCGGGGTGTTCCTCGGCCGGGGCCCGCGTCTGCGAGGCAACCAGCAGCAGAGCGAACGCGATCGGACCGCGGGTTAGGGGATTCATCAACGGACTCCCAGATTGTCGGGCCGCTCGTCAGACGTTGAGCTTGCTTTACCGGATTTGCGACACGCCGCCACCGGTTTGGCGTGCCGGAAGCGCTCTTTCCGCGACCCGGCAAGGTTCGGGAAAGACAACGCCCGGGACGATTAACGTGGTGCTCGCGACGAACCGGTTTCCACTCCTGCCCACCGCTCCTGCCGGACGCCCTCGCGATCCGGAAGACTTCCATGCGTGAACGCGAAGCCTTCGCCGGAGAACGCTCGGCCGACCTGAGCGTCCAGTTCGAGGGACCGTTCCCAACTCCCGAACTTCCTCACCCGGTAGGCCCGTCGTTCGACACCCGCGCGCTGCATGTACGGGTTGAGCTGGAACGGGTGCCAGCGGACTGTCGCGGTCCGGCCCGTCAGCGCGATGCCCTTCTCCAGACGTCGCTTCCCGATGTCGCACCACGCGCAGAGCACGTCCGAGTACACGTCGAGGGTAATCAGCGCGGTCTCCTCTCCCTGCCGCAGTCACGCGTTGGGCGTCGACGCAAGGTACTCTGCCGTGGTGACCACTTTGGCGTAGCCGAACTGCAGGGCGGCCATGAACGCGGCGTGCACCTGGGCGGCGGGAACCACGTTGCCCTCGAACTCCTGGTCCCGCGTGGCGCAGGCGTCGTGGACGACGACGCACCTGTAGCCGAGGTCACTGGCCGCCCGCGTCCCCGCGTCCACGCACATGTGGCTCATCGCCCCGCAGATCGCCACCTCCTCGACCCCGTGCCGGTCGAGAACGGCCTTCAGGTCCGTCTCGCGGAACGAGTTGACGTGGTGCTTCAAGACCACGGGCTCGCCGTCGAGGCTCTTCACCTTCGGATGGATCTGCGCCCCGGCCGACCCGGGCGTGAAGAACGGGGCGTCGTCGGAGGGGAACTCATGACGGACGTGGACAACCAGGTCGCCCGCAGCCCGGGCCTTCGCGAGTAGTTTCGCCGCGTTGTCTGCGGCCGCTTCGATCCCGCTCAGCGTCCACTTCCCGCCGGGGAAGTAGTCGTTCTGGACGTCGATCAGAACCAGTGCTCGCTTCGGCATGTTCGCCTTTCGTGCTGTGACGGCGGCTCGAACGTCTCGCGGGCCGGTCACGTGTGGCCCGTGTTTCTCACGCGAGTTATTCTATCGTCTCAGCACATTGCCGGCTGAGGGGACGATGCGCGTTGCTCGATCCGGCTGGGCCTTGGATTTCTCTAAGAGCCTATCCGACCACCCCTTCCAACATCGCTTGAACTCGCTATAAGTCGTTCTCAGAAGAGGTGTTGACTCAACCCATGAGGAGGCGACAAGGATGTTGTCCAAGAGCGTATTGGATCGCTTCGTCCAAAGTTGCCCTGCGGCGGTGATGGTCCGGGCCACGATTGAGAATTTGCTGCGTCCTCAGCGGATCGATCAGATCTTCGCTGACGCGGCCCAACGGCAGTACCTCAAGAAGTTGGTGTTCTCCGATGGAGGCCTGACTCACAGCCCGGTCAACCTCGCCGTGCTGTCGCCAAAGCGGTCGAGTTCCAGGCCGCCCCAATCCATGAGGCTGAGGAACAGGCTGCACATGCGCCGGTTGGGGGCGTTGAGGTAATCGAGTACGCGGCCACCGCGAAGCTTGCCGCCGGCCCCGCCCAGCAGGATC
>CANLGS010000327.1 GCA_947490035.1 Gemmataceae bacterium | reverse complement strand
TGCGCCACGCGGACCGCGTCAACGCGCTCGCGTACAGCCCCGACGGGTTGTACGTCGCCAGCGCCAGCCGCGACTTCACCGTGAAGATTTGGGACCTGGGCAACGGCCGCGAGATCGTCACCTACCGCGGCCACCTCGACCAGCCGGACGACCCCACCCGCGCCGGCGCCAATACCAAAGACGGCACGAACCCACTCCACGTCACGGACGTCGTGTTCCACCCGAACGACAAGGTGATCGCGTCGGCCAGCGGCAACCAGGTTCACACCTGGGATGCAACCACGGGCAAGCTCATCACGGTGCTGGTGAACCTCGGCAAGGCGGCAGACCGGCCGATCAAGGCGCTCGCGTACAGCCCGAACGGGAAGCTGCTCGCCGTCGGCGCCGACGACGGCGTCCTGCGCGTGGTCGAATCGGACACCGGCAAGGCGGTCTATACCAGTCCGTCGCGCAACGCCCGTATCGAGCGGGTCGCGTTCAGCCCGAACGGGAAACTGGTCGCGCTGGGCGACAGCAACTCGCAGGTCGCGGTGTACGTGCCCGAAGGGAAGGGCAACCAGCTCGCGATGAGCGTGCAGGGAGTGGACCTGGGCGAGGTGATGGGGGTCGCGTTCACCGCCGACAACAGCAGCGTGTTCACCTGCGGGCGCGACGGGAAGGCGCGGCTCACCGCCGGGCCGAGTCCGGACGGCGCGAGCGTCGGCAACACCGCGACCAAGCTCCGCGACTTCGTCGGCCACGCCGGACCGGTCACGAGCCTCGCCGTCACCGGCGACGGCAAGTTCCTCGTCACCAGCGGCGACGACAAGACGGTGCGCGTGTGGGACGTGACCAGCGGGAAGACGCTGCGGTCGTTCCAGGGGCACATGACGAAGGCGACCGCGGTCGCCGCGCGCGGCGACGGCAAGCAGGTCGCGAGCGCGTCCGACGATGGCGCGGTTCGCGTGTGGGACTTGAACGCCTCCGACGAACACCGGGCGATGACGGACTCGAAAGAGTCGCTGTGGGCGGTCGCGGTCAGCCCGGACGGGAAGAGGGTCGCGAGCGCCGGCGCGGACAAGAAGATTCGCGTGTACGACCCGGACACCGGCAAGCTCGAAGCCACGCTCGACGCGGGCGCCGCGATGACCTCGCTCGCGTTCCTCTCGGACAGCAACCGGCTGGTCGCGGGCGGCGGCGACAAGGTCATCAAGGTCTGGGACGTGACCGCGAAGAAGGCCGTTCAGGAACTGCCCGGCCACGCGCTCGCGGTGCTGGCAATCGCCGCCGGCGACGACGGCAAGTTGGTGGTGTCCGGTGCGGCCGACGCGACCGTCCGCGGGTTCGACCCGGCCGTCGGGAAAGAGACGTGGAAGTGGATGTCGCGTAAGGCCGCGTGTGCAATCGCGGTGCGGAAGGGGAACAAGCACGTGGCGGTCGGCATCGCGGACGGCGGGCTGGTGATTCTGGACGTGAGCGGGGCGACGCCGAGGGAAGTGTCGGCGCAGGGCGCGCACACGGCCGGGACGACGTGCGTCGCGTTCAGCCCGGACGGCGGCCGGCTCGCGACCGTCGGCGGCGACGGCGCGCTCCGCGTCTGGTCCGTTGCCGACACCGGCACGCCGACCCAACTGGTTCGCTTCGACGGGCAGGCGACGCCGAACAGCACCACCGGTTTCTCGCCGCTGTCCACGGTGTGCTTCAGCCCGGACGGGCGGTTCGTCGCGGCCGCCGGCGCGGATTCCGTGGTGCGAGTGTGGGACGTGCAGACCAAGAGCGAGGTGCGCGGGCTGCGCGGGCACACGGACTGGGTCACGTCGGTCGCGTTCGCCCCGGACGGGCGGTTCATCGCGAGCGTCGCGGCCGAGAAAGACAACACGCTGCGCGTGTTCGAGCTGCCGCCGCTGGACGGCGCGAGCGCGGCCGGCGGGCACCTGCTCGCGGTCAACGCGGTCGCCGTCAGCCCGAACGGGAAGCTGGTCGCGACGGCTTCGACCGACCAGACGATCAAGGTGTGGGACATCGCGACCGGCAAGGAAGTGGCGACGCTGATCGGCAACGCGGACATGCCGTTCGCGCTGACGTTCGTGGGCAACGACGCCGTGGTGATGGGCGGCAGCACGCCGACGCGCGACAGCGGCCGGCTGCACTTCTGGAGCATCAACCCGCCGCGGCTCAACGCCTCCGTGCAGACCGGCGAGGTGTACACGATCGTGGCTTCGACCGACGCCACGAAGGTCGCCGCGTGGGCGTCGCGTCAGGCCGTGGGCGACACGGTGAAGAACAACGCCTACGAGACCTACGACGCGAAGGGCAAACTGCTCCCTCCCAGCACGCCCGACAAGAGCCGCGACGTGCGCTCGGCGACGTTCACGCCGGACCTCGCGTGGGCCGTGGCCGGGGACAAATCCGGCACCCTCCGCATCTTCGATCTCGCCAAACAGGAACGCATCGGTGGCGACTGGCCGCTGTTCCAGCGGGAGTTCGCCGACCTCGGCGTGACCGGCGACAAGAAGTATCTGGTCGCGTCCGACGACGAAGGCCTGGTGAAGGTGGCGGAGATCGAGAAGCGCGAGGTGGTGGCCGACGGCAAGGCGCACAAGGCCGGCGTGCAGGCACTGATCGTCTCGCCGACCGGCAAGACGTTCGTCACCATCAGCAAGGACCGCGAAGTCAAGGCGTGGTCGCTGACCGAGTTCAAGGACAAGAAGATCGTAGAGGTGCGGACGTGGGCGCTGCCGGTGACGATCAACGGCGCGGTCTACACGCCCGACGGCAAGTCGGTGGTGACGGCCAACGCCGACGGCACCGCGTTCGTGCTGGAACTGCCGTGAGAGTAGCCCGCCGCTCCGCGGCGGTTCTTCTCTTTACGAGGGCAAGATCAAAACAGAAGAACCGCCACGGAGTGGCGGGCTACTTTCCGGCCGCGCCAACACATTTTGGCGCGGCCGTGGTATTATGGGTAGCTCCCCGTCACGTCTCTCGCAGAGGAGTTCGCGTCATGTCCCAGGCCATCGTGGACCCGGCCGAAGTGCGGCGGTTCGCCAGCAACCTGAAGCGGTTCAACGCCGACATGCAGTCCGCCCTCGCCGGTTTGCACGGCCAACTCATGACCCTCGGCGACAGCTGGCGCGACCAGGAACACGACCGCTTCCGGCAGGAGTTCGAGGCGACCATGCTCGTGCTGGAGCGGTTCATGGAGGTGTCCGGCGAACACGTCCCGTTCCTGCTCCGCAAGGCCGAGCGGATCGAAGAGTATTTGTCGCAGAGGTGACCGCCGAGGCACACAGGGCTTCCGCCCTGTGCTACAGACGGCGACCCCTCCGGGGTGCAAAGACAGAAGACAAGGCGCCGTGTCTTCCGCCCCGGATGGGGCCGGCGTTCGTAGCACAGGGCGGAAGCCCTGTGACCGCGCGAGATACGAGACTCCCCATGTCCGCCGACGTTCGCTCCATCGCCGCGGTGATCGACTGGCACGCGGCCCTCACCAACTACGGCGACGGGCTGTCCGAGGCGATGGCCGGCGTCGATCTCGAAATCCGCCGCGCGTTCGATTGGCTCGGCGAACAACTCACGCGCTGGCAGCGGGCCGTGCGCGACTGCGAAGAAGATGTCGTTCGCGCGAAGGCCGAACTGGCGCAGCGGAAGTTCCCCAACTGGGACGGCCGCATGCCCGACTGCACCGTTCAAGAGAAGGCGCTGCGACTCGCGAAGGCGCGGAAGGAACACGCGGAGGAGAAGGTCGAAACCGTGCGCCGGTGGATCGGCCGGCTGCCGAAGGCGGTGGACGAGACGCTCACCGGGCCGTCGCGCCGACTCAAGTCGATCCTCGAAGCCGACCTGCCCAGCGCGCTCACCGAACTGACGCGCCGCATCGTGGCGCTGGAGAGCTACGCCGGGTTGCGACCGGACCACTCGCCGGGGCCAAACACCTCTTCGCCGCTCGCGGCTTCGCAAGACACGCGCGAGAAGCCGCAGGCGGCGAAGACAACGGAGGAGCAACCCCAATGAAGTTCGGCGCCACGCGCAGCCAGATTTACGACGCGCAGAAGACCGCCCGCGCGAAGTGGGACGCGACGTTCGACACCTGGGACGACGCCGTTCACGCCGACCACGGCGAGAAGGTCGTGGACCCGCTCGACCGCGCCGCGAGCGACACGATGCGCGCCATCGACCAGATGTCCGTGCTGTTCGCGCAGGTCCGCCAGGAGTGCGAGTTCCCGTCGTAGCGTCTGAAGCCTTCCGCCCGCTCACGGTGCCGCATGTCCGACAACCTGTCCGACCGCCAGCGGGCCGCACTCGCGGCCCTCTCCGCCGCCGCCCGCGCGCGGGCTACCGCCGACGCGGAACTCACCGCCGCCTTCCAAACCACAGCCGAGAAGGCCGAGCGCGAGATCACCCGCGCGCGGAAGTTACACGCCGGGACACTGGAGAAGGAACTCCGCGAGGTCGAAGCCGAGCGCACCGCGACCCAGGAGCGCGGCGCGAAGGACTTCACCGCCAAGCAAGTCGCCAACGATCGCGGGCGCGACGACCGCCGCCGGCTCACCACCGACCGCTTCAACGCCGCGCAGAAGGACGGGCAGACCAAGTTCGACGAACAACTCTGGAGTCACAACACGCTGCTCGAAGCCGGCGAGAAGACCGCGAAGGAGCAACTCGACACGCTGCAACGCAAGGCCGCCGCCGGGCACGAACAGGTCGATGCCCTGTGGGCCGAAACCGAGCCGCTACTGAAGCGCGGTCGCGTGCCTCGCGCGGAAATCGAGTTCGCCGACGAACTCCCCGCGCCGACCGACGACGACCCGATCAAGCGCATGAACAAGGCGCTCGCCGCCGCCGAAGAGAGCGTCTCGCGGCTGCGATCCGCGAAGTCGCCCGGTTGGGGAAGTCCGGTGCGGTTGCTCGTGTTGGTCGTGCTGTTCGGGGGCGTCGGCGTGTCAACGCTCGTGGTCGTGGATGACCTGCGCCTGTCGGGCGCAATCTTTGGCACCGCGGGTGTCGTGTTCGCCATCGGGCTGTGGGCATTCCTCCGTTGGCTCGGTCGGCGCGCGACACGCCGGCAAGGGAAGAAGATCGCGGAGCAACTCGCGGACGCAACGCGCGCGTGCCAACTGCTCAACGACTACGCCGCCACCGAGTTCGCGGCGGAGATCAAGCGCTTGCGCGACAAGCACGCCCGCCGTCGCCAGAAGACGCACGACTACTACATCCCGCTATTGGAATCGCAGAAGAAGCAGTTCGACGAGGAGGTTCTGCGGATTGAAGCGGAGTTCGCGACCACGGCCGAGCGTCTCCGCCGCAAGCGCGGCAACGAGACACGCTCCGACGACGAGCGCTACCGCACGAAGAAGGCCGAGATCGAGGCGCGGCGCGGCGCGGAGTTGAACGCCGCGGAAGCGGCGTTCGCCGAAAAGATGGCCGCCGCGACCGCCGCCCGCGACGCCGCGTGGCACGCGATGGCCGGCGCGTGGAACACCACGACGCACGAGGTCGCGAACACCTTCACCGAGTTGCGCGCCGCGGGCGAAACGACCTTCCCCGCGTGGGACGCTCTGCCCGCGCGCGCCCTCGCGGCTCGCGTGCCGGACGGCATCCGCTTCGGCACGCTGGGCGTTGACCTGAGCGCGGTCACCGAC
>CANLGS010000326.1 GCA_947490035.1 Gemmataceae bacterium | reverse complement strand
GTGGCCTCCGCGATCTGCGCCGTCGTCCGCGCGTTCGGCGACTCGTGCGCCAGGTGGATCACCGCCCGCAACGCGTACTCCACCGTTCGCGAGAACATCCGCCGCCTCCGAAATACGCCCGGCCCGGGAACTTCCATTGTAGCCGGTGGACGCGCTTCTCGAAATAGGATAAGTTGATCTTGTTTAAGCGAGTCGCGCGCCGGTTGCGCGCGGAACCTCTCTCGGAGAAGGCCATGACACATGTCGATGAAGTGCGGTTGGAGTCGGACACATACTACCGCTTCGAGTACGTGGCGAACTTTATCGGGTTCGGCCCCGACGACATCGCCGCCATTCACGGCACCGCGCCGCTGCTCGCCCCGGTCGTGCCCGCGCTGGTGGACGCGGTGTACGACAAGTTGTTCCAGCAGGACGCGACGTGGCGGCACTTCCTCCCGCGTCAGAGCGGCTACGCGGGCGACGTGCCGCTCGCGCTCGACCAACTGACGATGGACCACCCGCAGATCGCGTTCCGCAAGCAGCACCTGGGGCGCTACCTCGCGGCGCTGGTGACCAAGCCCTACGACGGCAAGATGGTCGAATACCTGGACATGGTCGGGAAGATGCACACCCCGAAGGCCGGGAGCAAGGAGTTGGACGTGCCGCTCGTGCAGATGAACGCGCTGCTCGGGTTCGTGGCCGACGCGCTGACCGCCACGATTCTGGGGTTGGGGCTACCGCGCGAAACCGAGGTGAAGACGCTCCGCGCGTTCGGCAAACTGCTGTGGGTTGAGAACGACCTGATTACGAGGCACTATCAGCGGTAATGCGGAACGCGGAGTTCGGAATGCGGAATTGAAAGCCAGTAAAGACAACAGAACCAGCCGCGGGCATGCGCCGGGCTGGTTCTGTTGTCTTCAATTCCGCATTCCGAACTCCGCGTTCCGCATTTCGATTACCCTTCGACCACCTCTTCCTCGGCGCCCTCTTCGCGCTTTTCCGCGGCCTCTTCCGCCGCGGTCTGCTCGTTGTGACCTTCGCCGAAGATCAGCAGCAGCGGGGCCGCGACGAACACCGAACTGTACGTCCCGACCAGTACGCCCATCACCATCACGAACGCGAACAGGTGGACGCCTTCGCCGCCGAACACGTAGAGCACGAACGACACCAGGAACACCGTGGCCGCCGTCAGGATGGTGCGGCTCAGGGTCTGGTTCACGCTCGCGTCGATCATGTCCGGCACCAGCTTCGGGTTCTTACCGCGCACCTCGCGGATGCGGTCGAACACCACGATCGTGTCGCTCACCGAGTAGCCGACGAGCGTGAGCAGCGCCGCCACCGCCGCGAGGTCGATCTTGAAGTCCTGAATGCCCAGGTAGTGGAAGCCCGGGATGTGCGCCAGGTAGTGGCACAAGGCGATCGCGCCGAGCGTGAAGCACAGGTCGTGGATCAGGCAGATGACGGCGGCGGCACCGAACGTCCAGTTGCCGAACCGGAACCACAGGTACAGCAGGATCGCGGCCCAACTGAGCATGATGGCGATGAACGCCTTCGTGCGGGTTTCGGCCGCGAGCGTGCTGTCGAACACCTCCAGCCGCTCCGGTTCGGGCGTGCTGTCGAACGCCCGCTTCGTCCCGGTTACCACGTTCCCGAGCGCCTTGAGCTGGCCCTCGCGCACCTTCGGGTCGTCGCCGGGCGCGGCCGGCGCGCCGATCTTGTCGAGCGTCGGGTTGCGCGACACGTCCAGTTTCATCTTCGTGAACCGGCCGTCCTTCGCGGTCGTCTCGTCGCCGGACAGCTCGAACATGCCGACCGCGGTCTCCACGCCGAACTGGTTGCGGAACTCGCGCTCGAACAGCTCCTGCATGAAGTTCCGCGAGGTCGGCTTGTCGAACGTCAGTTCCACCTCGACGCCCGGCGTCTGGCCCGGCGTCTTCGGGGGGATGACGACGACGGGGCCGGGCGTCATCACGGCGCTGGGCAGCAGCGACTTGCCGTTCTCGGTCAGCAGCCGGTCGATGGCGACCTGCACCAGCCCGCGCTGCTTCTCCGTGGTGCGGAGGGTGAACAATTTGCTCTTGCTCGCGCCCACCTGGTAACTTTCGGTCTGAAGGAACGTCTGCTCGACGGACACGTCGGGCAGGCGTGAGGCCCGCTGCCGCACGTCCTCGGCCATCTCCACATCGTCCTTGCCGGCCGGCTTCTCGGTGAGCGTGGCGACGGCCTTCGTGCCGTCCTTGTAGGTGATCGTGTAGTCCCACACGTTCACCGACCCGCTGCCGCTCGGCTTGTTCTCCCAGAACGCCGAGGTCGCTTCGAGCTTGGCCTTCTGGGCCTCCTCGCCGAACAGCTCGCGGAACCCGTCCTTGCCGTCGGTGCGAGTCAGCCCGCGCTCCTCGCCGTCGCGCAGGCTGGCGGAGAACACCGTGCCGCCGCGGAAGTCCACGTTCAGCAGGCTGTCGCCGCGCCACAGGAACAGCGCGAGCCCGAGGACCGAACTGACGGCGGTGATCGTGAACAGCGCGTTCTTGTACTTCATCGGGCGGAAGCTGGTCCGGTCGAACAGCTTCATCATCTTCAGCTCGGACAGCCACCGCTTGTGCAACCAGAAGTCGAACATGAGGCGCGTCATGTACAGCGACGTGAACAGGCTGATGACCAGCCCGACCGTGAGGCTGATGGCGAACCCCTTGAGCTGGTCGTTGCCCGCCGAGTACAGCACGATGGCGGTGAAGATACTCGTCAAGTGCGTGTCGATGATCGTGGGGAACGCGCGCTCGTAGCCGTTGCGTATGGCCGTGGCTATATTCGCGCCCTTGTTTCTTTCTTCGCGCAGCCGCTCGTAGATCAGCACGTTGGCATCGACCGCCATACCGAGCGTGAGCACCAGCCCGGCGAGGCCGGGGAGCGTGAACGCGGAGTTGACCGCGACCATGAACCCGACGGTGAGCAACAGGTTGGCGAACAGCGCGATGCACGCGACCACGCCGGCGAACCGGTAGTACACGAGCATGAACACCAGCACCGCGACGAACGCCAGGCCGACGGCCATCGTCCCGCGCTTGATCGTGTCGGCGCCGAGCGTCGGCCCGATGGTGTTCTCGCTGACCGGCTTCTCGCGCAACTCGGCCGACAGCGCTCCGCTGCGGAGGATGTGGACGAGCCGGTCCACCGACTTGCGGTCGAACTTGCCGGTGATCTGGCCGACGTTGTTGATTTCGCTCTGGAGCGTGGGGGCCGACACGACGCGGTCGTCGAGGAGGATGGCGAGGTTGCGGTGGGTGCTGCCGGTCGGCTTGTTGCGGCGGGTGATCTTGCCGAACTGCTGGCCGCCGGCCGAGTTGAAGCGGAAGCCGACCGACGGCGTCAGGTTCTTCTGGTCGGTCTCGGCGCTGGCGGTGATGGTGATGTCGCCGCCGACGCGGAGCGAATCTTCGGACGACACGCGGGTGAGGACGAAGTACTCGACCTTCTTCCGGTTCACCATCGCGTCGATCTCTTCGGGCTTCTTGTCCCTGTTCTCGGCCGCGATCCGCACCCGGTCCGCGTCTTCCTTGTCTTTCTGCTCCTTGCTGGCGGCCTTGCGGCTGAACAGCATCATGTTGCAGTTGACGTAATCGACGGGGGCACCGTCGCGGATGGCGACCGCCTTGTCGCGCTGGGCGTTGAGGATGCCCCACAGCCCGCCGCCCTCCTGGGCGTTGCTCAGACCCAGGCTCTCGCGCTGCTCGGCCCCCAGTTCCGACCACACGTAGCGGACCTTCGCCTTGCTGTCGCCGATATCGACGTTGTACTCGCCCTCGGGCGCCTCGGGCGGCAGCCCCAACCGGGCGCGGGTTTCATGATCGGTGGGCGACTTGCCTTCGAGCAGTTGCCGCGCGGCCAGCAACCCGGCCTGGTCGTCGGTGCCGTTGGCGAGGATGCGGAACTCCAGCACGCCCATCTGGGAGATGAGCCGCTTCACCTCTTCAATGTCTTCGGCCGACAGGTTGGACCGGCCGCCGGCGGCGCCGCCGGTCGGCAGGATGATCTCGACGCGGGTGCCGCCGAGCGGGCGCACGGTGACGTTCTTGATGTCCGTCGGGTCGATGCGGCGCTTGATCTGCGCGGCGAGGTCGTTCATCTCCTCGGTCGAAAGCCCTTCCTCGCGCCCGGTGGACGCCGCGGGGCGCGGCGCGCTGCCGTCGGCGCCGCCGAGCGCGTCCTTTCGCGCCTTGGTGCGCGCGAGGTTGATCTCGTACACCAGGATGGTGCCGCCGGCGAGGTCGATGCCGAGCCGGTACTTCTCGGGGCGCACCGCGAACAGCGCGGCCACGAGGCACGGGATCAGGCAGATCAGAAGCCCGCGGATGAAATTCCGTTGCATGGCGTGTGAACCATTCCTGAGGCGGTCTGTTCAGCAACGGCCCCTTGGGGTCCGGACGCTAAACGTCGGCGTCTCGTGTCCCTGGAGTTGCGTTGCCTGCGATTGCGATTACTGCTTGGCCGCTTCCGCTTCGTCCGATCCGAGGATCTGGACGACCACGTTCCGCTTGATCCGCAGTTTCGTGTCTTCGGAGCGGATCACGATCTCGTCCTCGCCGTCCTTCGCCGACACGACCGTGGCGACGATGCCCGCGTTGGTCAGCACCTTCGTGCCGCGCTTGAGCGACGCGACCACCTTCTCCTGGTCCTTCTTCTGCCGCCGCTGGGCCGGGAACACCACCACCATGAGGAACAGCACGACCAACCCGATGATGAACAGCGGCATCATCGGGCCGCCGGGCATCCCGCCTGGGGCTGGCGGCGCGTCTTCGGCGAACAGGAGGAGAAGGCTCATCGGCGGTGCTTTCGTGGTCTTTCGGTCTTCTCTTGGTGGCACAGACATTCCTGTCTGTGCGGCCACAAGCCTCGAAGCACACAGACAGGAATGTCTGTGCCACAAAACCAAAGGCAGGTGGGACTGCGAAGACTTGTCCCACCCTACGAGAGCGAGGCCATACAATCGGAACTCCCAGTCTAGGGAGCCGCGTTCCAGCGGGCAAGGCAACCGGCGTGGAAGGTCGCGAACCGCCCTTCGGTGATCGCTTTTCGCGCGTCCGCCATCAGTTGCAGGTAGAACGCGATGTTGTGCAGGCTCAACAAGGTCGGCCCCAGCATCTCGTCGGCCGCGAACAGGTGGTGCAGGTAGCCGCGCGAGAAGTTCGCACAACAGTAACAGCCGCAATCGGACATGACGGGCGCCGCGTCTCGCCGGTGTTTCGCGTTTCGCAGCCTGATCGGGCCGTCGGCGGTGAACGCCAGCGCGTTCCGCCCGTTGCGGGTCGGCATCACGCAGTCGAACATGTCGATGCCGGCCGCGACTCCCGCGAGCAAGTCCTGCGGTCGCCCCACGCCCATGAGGTATCGCGGCTTGTGTTCCGGCAGGCACGCCGCGCACTGCGGGAGCGCCGCGTGCATGGCTTCCGGCGCTTCGCCGACGCTGAACCCGCCGAGCGCGTAACCGGGGAAGTCCATCGCGACCAACTCCTTCGCGCACTCGGCGCGCAACTCGAGGTTCAACCCGCCTTGCACGATGGCGAACTGCCCCTGATCGGGTCGCGTGTGGTGCCGCTTGCAGCGCTCCGCCCACAGGATGGTGCGCCGCACCGCGGCACGCATCTG
>CANLGS010000325.1 GCA_947490035.1 Gemmataceae bacterium | reverse complement strand
TTTTTGGTTCACACGGCTCGTGAATTCCGCTGCTTTTCCAGCGAAAAGTTCCGTTCCCCCGGCGAACTGATTCCAGAACGGGGATGAACCAAAAACACTGTCAACTCGAACTTCCGATCAGCCTAGGCATACCCTACGCCGGTCGGGTGCTGCCGACAGAAAAAAACCTAAAGGAGGGCATCGAAACGGCCGCACTACTCGAAGATGTCGGTCATGAAGATGAGATCACAGAACGAGAGGACACCACCTACTTTTCTGCTGGAACCTTCATGATGGTGAAGTGGACCGGCGACCTTCACCCGACAGACGCGAAGCGGATGATGAGGCCGGTCCATCCCTTTACAGGTGAGTTCGAGGTAGTCGCCTAACAAACGCCCCCAACGTTCATTTCGCCGCGATACCACCCTCGCCCACGAGCGCCCATCATGCCGAAGCCGTTCAAGCCGACCCGCCCGTTCAAGCTCCCCGCCGACGCCGACATCCTCGAACACGAGGGTAGGCCGCACGTCCGGCTGAAGGACCGGGGGCGGACCGTCCTCTACCCGCTGACGAAGGACGGGCGGAAATACCTTCGACCTGCGAGGCGCTGGTACTTCGACCTCCGCGACGATTCCGGCACCGTCCGCCGCGTGAAGGGGTTCGCCGACCTGAAGGCGACGGAACAACTCGCCGCCGAGATGGAGCGCAAAGCGTCGCGGGTGCGGAGCGGGTTCACCGACCCGGCCGAAGAACACGCCCGCCGGCCGCTTGCCGCCCACCTGACGGACTATGCCGCGCACCTCGAAGCGAAGGGCAACACGGCCGATCACACCACCCTCACCACCGGCCGCGTTACCGCGCTGCTCTCCGAGTGCGGGTTCGTCTTCTCCGCCGACGCCGACGCCGCCAGCGCCGCCGAATGGTTGAACGCCCTCCGCCGCAACGGGGCGCCGGTCGAACTCCCCGCCGGGGACTCGTTCGCACCGGGCGACGTGGCGAAGCTGCTCGGCGTCAGCGGGGCGGCCGTCCGCGCCGCCGTGAAGCGGCTGAGACTCGCCGGGACCGGCAACGGCAAGGCCCGCACGTTCCCGCGTTCGACGGTCGAAGCCCTCGTGACGAACAAGGCGAAGGGGTGCGCGCCGGAAACGGTCAACCACTACGTCCGCGCCGTGCGGGGGTTCTTTCGCTGGCTCGTGAAGGCGAAGCGGATCGGCTCGAACCCGCTCGACTCCCTACCTCTCTTGAACGCGGCCGTGGACGTGCGGCACGCCCGCCGGGAACTGACGGCCGCCGAGTTGGGCCGACTGTTCGTCGCCGCCGGTGCGAGCGCTCGAACCTACCGGGGGCTTACGGGTGCGGACCGGTACTTCCTGTATCTCGTGGCCGCCGGGACCGGGTTCCGCGCATCTGCCCTGTCGAACCTGACGCCTTCCGACTTCGACCTGAGCGCGGCAACCGTGACGCTCGCCGCCCGGTTCAACAAGTCGCGCCGGCTGAAGGTGCAACCACTCCCCGCGGACGTGGCCGCCGCGCTCCGCCCGTACTTCGACGGGAAGCCGGCCGGCGCGCCGGTCTGGGGCGGGACGTGGGCGAGGGACCACCGGGGCGCCGAAATGCTCCGCAACGACCTGGAAGCCGCCGGCATCGCCTACGCCACCGAGGGACCGGACGGGCCGGAATATGCCGACTTCCATTCGCTGCGGCATTCGTACTTGACGCTCGGCGGCCGGTCGGGAATCGACCTGCGAACGCTACAGGAACTCGCCGGGCACTCGAAACCGGAACTCACCGCCCGCTACTCGCACCGCCGGCTTTACGATCTGGCCGCGGCCGTGGAAAAATTCCCGAACCTCGTGCCGGCCGCCGCGCCAGACACCCGCGCGGCGGAGATCCCCCTTCGCCTTACCGGGACCGAGGGGGCGAAAAGTGTAGTGCCGGGTGCAGTGCCGGGTGCAGTGACAGGGGGCATCCGGGGGCATCAATCGGCATCGTCTGGCAATCTTCGGATTGTCGGCGGACTGCGGGGCGAGTTGGCTCAACCCCTTGAAATGACAGGGGCCGGCGCTTCTCAGCACCGGCCCGCATCGAACGGCACGAACGAGGACGACGGGACTCGAACCCGCAACCACCGGCGTGACAAGCCGGTACTCTAACCAATTGAGCTACGTCCCCAACGTCCTTGAATCTTAGGAGCCAATCGCAGTCCGACAAGAGGCTTTCGACCGCGAAGCGCTCAACTCTCCGCGACGACCGGGTTTCGCAGCGTGCCGATGCCCTCGATCTCGACCTCGGCCACGTCGCCGGCCTTCAGCAAGATCGGCGGCTTGCGCGCGATCCCCACGCCCGGCGGCGTGCCCGTGAAGATCAAGTCGCCCGGCTCCAGCGTCACCACCTGCGACAGGAACCACAGCAGGTGCGGCACGCCGAAGATGAACTCCTTCGTGTTGGAGTTCTGGAGCGTCGTGCCGTTCAGCCGGAGTTGAATTTGGAGCTTGTGCGGGTTCGTCAGTTCGTCACTCGTGACCAGAACTGGGCCGATCGGTGCGAAGGTGTCGAACGTCTTGCCGATGATCCACTGCTTTTCTTCGCCGCGGAACTGCCAGTCGCGTGCGCTCACGTCGTGCCCCACGGTGTATCCGCCGACGTACTCGAACGCCGCGTCCGTGTTCGGGATGTGCTTGCCGCGCTTGCCGATCACGATCACCAACTCGGCCTCGTAATCCACCTTCTCCGCGACCTTCGGGAGGATGATCGGGTCACCGTGCCCGATCAGCGTGTTCGCGAACTTGCCGAACACCACCGGCTCCGTCGGGATCGCCTTGCCGCCCTCGATGGCGTGGTCGCGGTAGTTCAGCCCGATGCACAGAATCTTGCCGGGGTGCGGGATCGGCGGCAGCACCTTCACCGCGTTCGCCGCGTACTTCACCGCGCTTTTGCTCGACGCAACTTCGCTGGCAATCTTGCGGATCGCGGGCGACGCCGCGAGCAGCGCCTTGACGCACGCCGGCAGGCCGGGGTCGGTCGCGTGCAGGTCGATGTAGCCGTCGGCAACGGCGAGCGCGGCCCGCGGGCCGTGTGGGGTCTGGATCGTGGCGAGTTTCATGCGAGAGGCTCCGGGTGAGGTTTACCGGAGTATTGAATAGGCTGAGAGCATGGAGTGAAGACCAAAACGAAGGCGAAGAGCCGCAGATTAACGCAGAAGAACGCAGATCAAAACCAAGAAGAGAATTCTTCAAAACACTCCTTTCTTGGTCTTGATCTGCGTTCTTCTGCGTTAATCTGCGGCTCTTTTTCTTTCTGGTCTGTTACTTCACCCCGGCTGGCTTGCCGAGTTTCTTGCGCAGGTAGTCGAGCGCCTTCACGCGATACGGGTCCAGTGCCGGGTCGTCGAAGTCCAGTCCTTCCGTGCTGTCGAACGGGCGCAGCGCCTGGAGGTCGGCCCACCGCCGCAGTTCCGCCGACTTGTCCTTTGTGATGGGTACTTCCAAGCCCTCGTCCGGCTTCAGCCCCCACTCGTCGTTCGGGCCGCTGTCGGGCTTGCGCTGGCGCGACTTCCCGTTCGGGCGGAATGACTCGCCGGTCGTCACCTTGAACTGCAACCCGCCGAACCCCGCGTCGATGATGTTTTGAATCGACGCGCGGCCCACGGTGCGCTGCCCCATCAGCACGCACCGGTCGTTGTCGCGGATGGCGCCGGCGATAAGTTCGCCACCGCCCATCGTCTCTTGTCCGACCAGCACCACCAGCGGGTAGGTGGTGTAGCGCGTCACGTTGGGGAAGTCGTTGCGGATTTCGGCCTGACTGCCGGCCAACTGCGGGTTGCGGTACTTCATCTGCGCGAGCATTACGTTCTCGCGCAGGAACATGCCGGCGATGCGCACGCCGGGATCGACGTACCCGCCGGGGCACCAGCGCAAATCGAGAATCAGCCCGCGGCACCCTTTCTGGTCCAGGTTTGCGAGCATCTCGGCGACCTTCGTGTCGAGCGAGGTTTCGACTGCGCCGAGCCGGATGTAGCCTATCTTGTACGTGCGGTCGAGCAGGCAATCCCACTTGTCGTCGTTGGTGCGGGCTACGCCGAACGCGCTCGCGGGCGTGTACGCGCCGCCCTTGATCTTCACCGTGAACGGCTTCGCGCCCTCGCGTTTGAAGCTCAGCGTGCGTTCGGGCACGATGGGCAACCCGGTCTGCGGGTCGAACATCTGCGGCGGGAACGCGAACTGCCCGAACAGCTTGTTCGCGTTGTCCCCGGTGACCTCGGTGCCGTTCAGGTGCGTGATGACATCGTCGGGCTTGATGCCGGCCTTCTGCGCGTGACTTTCGGGGATGACGCGCCTGACGCGCCACACCGACCCGGCGGGCGCCGGCACCGCTTCGGGGCGCGGCGGAGGTTCGAGCCACCCGGTCGGCGCGTAGTGGCCGAGCGCCGTCTTGTACTCCACCTGGTAGACGATCCACGGGTTCCCGGTGACGCCTTCCAACTCGATGCCGACGCCGAAGTCCATGTCGATGGACGCGAACGTGTTCGCTCGCGGGCTGACGAGTTGACACGCGGGTTCGGTCGCGTGCTTGAAGCCGTTGATCGCGGCGAATAGCGCGCGGGGGCCGCGCAGCGCCGGCTGATCGGCCAGCAGAAGCCGCACGTCGGATAGCACGTTGAGTAGGTCTTGTCCGGTGCCCGCGGTGCGCACCGCCTGAGTGACGCGGTCCGGCACGACGAGCGAGCACTCTTCGTACAGCCCCTTGATCGCGGCTTCGATCAACTCCTTCATTTCGACGGGCTTCGTGTACCGCAGCGCGATCTGGTCGCCGACGTTGTAGACGACGCGCGCGAACTCCTGCGCCTTGAACCGGTCGGCCTTCGGCGCCGCGACCAGCGGCTGCGCGGGCACCGGCGCCGACGGCGCGAGCAACACCAACCCCAATGCGGCGCTTCCAAGCATATCGACGCTCCCAAGTACCCAGGGTTTGCTCGCAAAGCCTCGCTGCACCCTGGGCTAACATCTGCCGCCCTCTCCGAGGGCTAATACCAAGACAGGATGTCTTCTGATCTCTGATCTCTGTCCTTTGCCATCTGGTAAAGAGTTTCCCCTCTTTCCCACCCCGCCACAAGGCGCCATTCGTAACAAGAGACGAGCCAACCCCACAGGACGCACCATGAACCCGGAACTTCCCGAAGCCGTTTGGCTCGTGCGGCACGCGGAGACGGCCGCGCCCACGATGTTCCACGGCGCGGAGTCGGACATCGAACTCGGCGCGCACGGCCACCGGCAGACCGCGGCCGCGGTCGAGTGGTTCGCCGCGCTCAAGCCGACGGTTATTGTGTCGTCGGCGATGCGGCGCGCGGCGCAGACCGCGGCACCGATCGCGGCGGCGCTGGGCGTACCGCACCTGATTGAGCCTGTGTTGCACGAACGCTTTGTTGGCCCGCTGACGCGGATGCCGCGTGCGGGGGCCGATCACATCTGGGACGAAACCACGCGCCACTGGGTGAGCGGGAACAGCGCCTACGCCTACCCCGGCATGGAGTCGTTCGACGCGCTGCGCGAGCGCACGCTGCCGGCGTTCAACCGCGTGGCCGCGGCGCACCCCGGCGGGCGCGTCGTGATCGTGTGCCACGGGGTCGTGTGCAAGGTGCTGCTGC
>CANLGS010000324.1 GCA_947490035.1 Gemmataceae bacterium | reverse complement strand
CCGCCCGGAGTTGGGCGGCCCGGCCCAGGAGTTGACCGACGCGAGCAACCGCCGGCGCACGCTGTACGGCCTCGTCCGCCGACGGGACCTGACCGACCTGCTTCGCCTCCATGACTTCCCGGATCCGCTGATGCACAGCGCGGCCCGCATCCCGACCACAACGCCGTTGCAGCAACTCTTCGCGCTCAACGGACCGCTGCTCCGTCAGGAGGCGGCGGCACTCGCGAAGCGCCTCGAAGCCGACGCGCCCGCGGGCGGCGCGACCCGCGTCCGCCGGGCTTACGAGTTGCTCTTCAACCGGCTGCCCACGGACAAGGAAATCAAACTCGCGCTGGCGTTCCTTGGCGAGAAGCCGGACGCGGACGCCTGGAGCCGGTACGCCCACGTGCTGCTCGGCAGCAACGAGTTCCTGTTCATTGATTGATGCCTTGAGTGTGGTCCGCCGCTCCGCGGCGGTCTTCTGACTTGCTTTGCAGGAGAAGAGCCTTGAGTGTGGTCCGCCGCTCCGCGGCGGTCTTCTGACTTGCTTTGCTGAGAAGAACCGCCGCGGAGCGGCGGACCACACTCAAAACAAACTCTGACGCAGATTCTTCCGCACACGGCGAGAAGCGATGACAAACTTCACAGTACCTCTGGCCTGCTCGCGCCGCGAACTCCTTCACAGACTCGGCGGCGGAGTCGGCACGCTCGGCCTCGCGGCCCTGCTCGCGCCGGACGCCGCGGGCGCGGCGCCGGGCGGCGCGCACTTTACGCCGAAGGCCAAGCGGGTCATTCACCTGTTCATGAACGGCGGGCCGTTCGGTCCGGACTTCCTCGACCCGAAACCCGCCATCAACAAGTTCGCGGGCCAGCGCCCGAAGGAGGTCGATCTCCGAACCGAGCGCCCGACCGCGGGGTTGCTCAACGTCCCGTTCAAGTTCAAGCAGTACGGGCAAAGCGGTTTGGAGATGAGCGAGTTGCTCCCAAGCCTCTCGCGCCACGCGGACGATTTGTGCGTGCTGCGTGCCGTCCACGGCGACAACCCGAACCACGGCCCGGCGCTGTTCATGATGAACAGCGGCGTCCTCACCCCGAACCGCCCCAGCCTCGGCGCGTGGCTCACCTACGGACTCGGCACGGAGAACGCCGACCTGCCGGGCTTCGTGGTGCTGTGCCCCGGTCGGCCGGTGCGCTTCGCCGAACTGTGGGCCAGCGCGTTCCTGCCGTCCGAGTTCCAGGGCACGTACATCAACCACTCGAACCTCGACCCGCGGAAGATGGTGCCGCACCTCCACAACCCCACCACGACCGCAATGGCGCAGCGCCGGCAATTGGACCTGTTGGGCGAACTGAACCGCGACCACGCGGCCGAGCGCGGCGGCGACCCGGCGCTGGAGGCTCGCATCTCCACGATGGAGACCGCGTTCCGAATGCAGACCGCGGCCTCTGATGCTTTCGACCTCTCCCGCGAAACGACGCGGGTGCGGGACATGTACGGCCGCAGTCACTTCGGGAACGCGTGCCTGCTGGCCCGGCGGCTGGCCGAGCGCGGCGTGCGCGTCACGCAAATCTACTACGGCAACAGCCAACCGTGGGACACGCACGGCAAGCACAACGAGATCATGCGCACGCTGGCGGTAGACATGGACCGCGCCGCCGGGGCGCTGCTCACGGACCTGAAGGCCCGCGGGTTGCTCGACGACACGCTCGTGATGTGGGGCGGCGAGTTCGGCCGCACGCCGACCACCGAAGGCGGCGACGGGCGCGACCACAACCACCACGGCTTCACCATGTGGCTGGCCGGCGGCGGCGCGAAGGGCGGCACGGCCTACGGCGCCACCGACGACTTCGGCTTCAAGGCCGTGGAGGACAAGGTTCACGTTCACGATCTGCACGCGACCGTGCTTCACCTGATGGGCTTCGACCACGAGAAGCTCACCTACCGGCACGCCGGACGCGACTTCCGCCTGACCGACGTGTCCGGGCGCGTCGTGAAGGAGATCGTCCGGAGTTGACGGCCGGAATCGCGCCGCGACAAGCCGATTGTGCTTTCAGTTGCCCCGCTGCGCTGGCATTCTAGATTAACCATCCCGCCGTCGCCCGGCTCGCGCCGCGGTCCCGTTTGGAGTTCCGATGCCTCTGCCCGACTGGTTGAGCCGCCGCGCCGACGCCGGCCTCTCGCGCCGCGCGGCCCTGAAACTCGGTGCCGCGTCCATCCTCGGCCTGTCGCTCCCGGAGTGCCTCGCGGCGGCCGGCGCGAACCCGCGGCCGGCCGCGAAGAACGTCCTCGTGATCTACGAGCAGGGCGGACTGTCCCACATGGACACGTGGGATCCGAAGCCCGAAGCGTTCGCCGATCACCGCAGCCCGTTCAAGCCGATCGACACCCGCGTCCCCGGCATGCGGTTCTCGGAACTGTTGCCGCACACCGCCAACATCGCGGACAAACTCGCCGTGGTGCGGAGCATGCACCACGCCCGTGGCGGGGCCGACGCGCACCCCAACGGCACGCAGTACGCCCTCTCCGGTGCTCACCCCGCCGCAGCGGCGCTCACGATGCCCGACATCGGCTCGGTCGTGTCGCACGTCATCGGGTCGGAGTGCAAGTACCTGCCGCCGTACATCATGGTGCCCGGCAACCACGAGCAAGCGGCCGAAACGCGAACGGGCTTCCTGCCGGCCGGCATGAGGGTGTTCAAGACCGGCGGTCGCGACCTGGCTGACCCGAGTTGGAAGATCGACGGCTTGATCCCGCGCGGCGAGAACCAGGGCGACCGGCTCGGCGGGCGGCACGGGCTGCGCGACGCGCTCGACCGCCGGCAAGCCGGCGGCAGCGCCTCGACCATCGACGTGCGCGGCATGGACCGGTTCTACGACCAGGCGTTCGACATGCTCACCAGCCCGAAGGTGTCCGACGCCTTCGACATCAAGCGCGAGCCGCAGAAGGTGCGCGACGCCTACGGGGCCGGTCACCGCGGCGCGTGCTACCTCGTGGGTCGCAAACTGATCGAGGCGGGTGTGCGGTTCGTCACCGTGGACACGCGCTGGCCGCAACTCGGCGACACGCCGCGCGGTGGCAACCTGAACTGGGACCACCACGACCACATCTACGCGAAGACCACGTGCGAACTGCCCGGCGCGACCGGGGCCGGCGCGGGCCGATACGGGATCGGCCACTGGGTGATGATGGGCAGCGTGGACCGGGCGTTCTCGACGCTCGTCACCGATCTCGACCAGCGCGGCCTGTTGGCGGAAACGCTGGTGTGCTTCGTGTCGGAGTTCGGCCGCACGCCGAAGATCAACAAGGCGCAGGGCCGCGACCACTGGACGCACGCGTACTCGATCGCGTTCGCGGGCGCGGGCGTCAAGGGCGGGCAGGTGATCGGCCGCACCGACCGCGACGGCGGCTACGTGCTCGACACGCCGTACACGCCCGAGGACTACGCCAGCACCATCTACGAGAAGCTCGGCATCGACCGCGCGAAGCCGATCTACACCGCCAGCAACCGGCCGGTGTACTTCGGCCACCTCGGGGAACCGATCCCCGGCATCGTGTGAACGGGAGCCGACGAATCACGGCACCGCGGGCCGGGCCTCGCCGCTCAGGCCGGCCGCGCCAAATCCGCCAGCGCCGCGTTGGGCAGTACGAAGGACGATGACAACACCTTCTCGTCGTCGGTCAACAGCTCGGGGAAGCGCACCCCCGGCAGCACCTGCACGGCAAAAATCTCCTGCACTCCGCCCTCGAAGCGCAGGAACGCCACCGTCTTGCCGTCGCGCAGGTCCACCACCCAGACGCCGCAACAGCGCTCGCTCTCGCCCAACCGATCCGTCAGCGGCAGGCCGCTGAACACGGCCGTCTCGCGCACCTGCGACAGCCCCACGAACGCCAGGTGTCCCATGAAGTCGATGCCGCGCGTGAAGCCGGGCAGCCGTGCCAGCGTGCGATACGCCCCCCTCCACGTGCCCGATGCCTCCCTCGCCCGACTCCAGCAGCCACAACCGCTCCTGGTGCCAGCGCGGCGAGTGCGGCATCGACAGCCCGGTCAACATCACTTCGCCGCTGGTCACGTCCAGGAGCAACCCGCCGTTCCGCTTGTTGTCGCGCCAGCCGCCGGCCGCGTCGGTCGCCCCCAGGCACGTGACGTAGCGCGGCACCCCGTCGCGCATCGCCAGGCCGTTGAGGTGGCAGCGGTCCTCGGGGGCCAGGGCCGTCACGAACGCCGGCCGCCAGCGCGGCACGAAGCTGTGCTCGCCGTCCAGCGTGCACAGGCAACTGAAGCGCGTGTTGACGACCCACAACTGTCCGTCGCCGGTGAACGCGATCTCGTGGACGCGGATGTCGCCCGTCCAGTGGCACTGCCGCGGCACGAAGCAGGCGTCGTGCTTGTCCGCCGGCTCCAGCAGGCGCGCCGCCTCCGGCTGGTTCTGGAACTGCCACACCTGCATGCCGGCCCCGACGGCGAGGCGGTTGCCGCGCAGGGCCAGCCCCATGGGCATCTGCATCGCGCGGAAGTGCGTGTTCAGTTTGTCGCCGTCGGCGCGCAACAGGATCAGCTTGCCGGCCTGGTAGGTCGAGACGGCCAGCGACACGTTCAGCGACGCCAGCAGCGCCGCGAAGTTGTTCGTCGAGACGGACCGCAGCGGCTCGTCTTTCGGCGACGTTTCGGCGGGGGCGGCGAACGCGCGCACCTCGCCCAGCGCAAGCCCGCGGGAGGTCGCACGCCAGCCGAGGCCGACCGCGGCCGCGTGGTGGTTGAACACGGCCTCGGCGTGCCGCGAACGGTAGTAGTTCCCGGTGCAGAGGAAGAGAATCGTTCGCGTTTCTTCTGCCATCGGTCCCCCGGTCCCGTTTGTCTGCCAACTACATACACCATAAAGAAACGAATGATGGTTGAGGTTGCCCACTTACGTCTGGCACTGCTGGACACACCCACCGGAGGCCGCATCGGATGAAGATTCTGTCGATCGACATTGGAGGAACGAACGTCAAAATCAAGGTGTCGGACCAGAACGAGGTTCGCAAGTTTCCTTCGGGAAAGGAGTTGTCCGCTCACCAGATGGTCCGAGGAGTCCAGGAACTGGCTAAGGACTGGAGCTACGATGTCGTGACGGTCGGCTACCCCGGACCCGTCGCGCGCGACAAGATACTCAAGGAGCCGGTCAACCTGGGCAAGGCCTGGACGGAGATCGACTTCGCCGCGGAATTCGGCAAACCGACCAAACTGATCAACGACGCCGCGATGCAGGCGCTGGGGAGCTACGAAGGGGGACGGATGCTCTTCCTCGGGCTGGGCACGGGGCTGGGCAACGCGCTCATCATCGACGGCGTCATCGCGCCCATGGAGTTGGGGCACCTGCATTTCAAGAAGAAGAAGTCGTTCGAGGATTTCGTCGGCGCGCGCGGCATGGAGCGCCTCGGGAAGAAGAAATGGCAGGAGGCCGTCTTCGAGGTCGTTCACAGTCTCAAGGCCGCCCTGATCGCCGACTACGTCGTTCTGGGTGGCGGCAACGCCAAGAAACTCACCCAGTTGCCCGACGGCTGTCGCCTGGGCAATAACGAGAACGCGTTCATCGGCGGCTTCCGCCTTTGGCAGGATCAAGAGAAGTAGCGGTCGTGAGCCGGGGCACCCGCCGCTCACTTCGCGGCGGGTGTGGT
>CANLGS010000323.1 GCA_947490035.1 Gemmataceae bacterium | reverse complement strand
TCAGTTCGCCGGGGGAACGGAACTTTTCGCTGGAAAAGCAGCGGAATTCACGAGCCGTGTGAACCAAAAACGGGATCGAACTCGAACCAATAATTCCATCGAAAGCCCAACTTCCGATCAGCCTAGGGGCGACCCGTTAATCCCACTCCAACTTGAGGTCGGGCCTTGCCTTGTCGATCACCACTTCAACGGTCGATTTCTCGTTCCCGTACTTGCTGAAGAACTCCTTGGACTCGAGCGACAATTTCGGCGCCTCCCCGGGGATGGCGCCGGGCAGGTTCTGGTCGGCCGCAGTGTTGTGCGTGACAAACACCCTGTGCTTGCCGATTTGGGCGCCGTTGATCTGCGGGTCGTAGAGGAGCGTGAATTGGCCGTTCTGGTCGGTCTCCGCGGAACTGGGCCGGCCGGTCTCCGGCATGAAATTGACGACCGCGTTTGTGACCGGTTTCCCTTTGTAGGTGAGCGTGCCGGAGACGGGGACGACGTTGGAACTGCCACACCCGGAAATCAAGAAGCAGACGGCCAGCGCGAAGGCCGACGCGCGGAGGAATGAGCGGAGCATCAGAAGCCTCGGAGAGTGACGGTGGTTGATTGGGGTGAGAACGCACGGCGGCGCTCGCCGGATTGCCGACGAATCACCGAGGGCACTCACGTTGTGGTTTGAATCTGGTGGCACCGGTGAAAGCGCCACCGGTCAGGAGACCGGTGCCACCGAAGTAAGTGACACTGGGCGAATCGCCGGGGCCAGGAGGAGCCGGAGCGGTCGGGCGCCGGTTACGGCGGGCTGACCGGCTCGCCGCCGTTCCGTGTTCCCAGCGCCATGTAAGTGTTAAAGTCGATGGAGTTCGTGAGGAACTGGACGTGGCCGTCAACGAACGCCACCATCACCCCGCCGGGGTGGTTGCTGCTGGCGGCGCGGCTGTTGTTGTTCCGCTGCGTCCAGTTAATCGGCTGGGATCCGGTGAGCAACCCCTGCGACTGGTGGTGAACCCAGAAGAACTGGTTGCACCCGCCGCCGCCGACCGCGGACGTACCCGCACCGTCGAAGCACCAACTCTGGTTCGACCAGTTGGTCTTCTCCCCGAAAAGCATTGTGCTGCTGGTGCCGTCGGTCACGTCCTTGATCTTCACCTCGCTGTTGATCCACCCCATACCGTTGTACGCCGGGGCACTGGTTCGCTCGGGGCAACAGGTCTCACCGAAGCCCGCGCGGTTCGAGTCGTAGTACATCGCGTAGTCTTTGTTCGTGTTGACCGGTCCCAATCGGCCCCGGACCGCCGACGGGCAGGAGAACATCTTGGGCATACTGGTCGCGGCCAAGATGTTCGGGTTGGGTTGCCCCGCACCGGGCAACCCGGCCGGAATGGTCGGCTGGCCCGGACCGCGGTCTCTGTTTGCGCCGCCACCGAAACTGCCGGTGTCTTCCGGGACGTTGGGGGCGTAGGCCGGCACGTTGAAGTTGATGCTGTTGTACAGGTTACCGCCTTCGACGTACTGGAGGATACGGGCCGACCAACTGTACACGCCCCACGGGCAACAGCTATTCCTCGGGTCTTTCCAAGCCGCTGTCCAGTTGCCCGCTGGGGTGGCACCGACCCACGCCCCAGGCGGCGCCCACACGCCGGGCGGGAAAGCCCCGACGCCATCGTGGTGCGCTTGGGCCGCGAGGGCCATCTGTTTCATGTTGTTGCTGCACGACATGCGTGCAGCAGCTTCGCGGACCTTCTGCACCGCTGGCAGTAACAGGCCGATGAGGATCGCGATGATCGCGATCACGACGAGTAACTCGATCAGCGTGAAGCCACGCCGAGTCTTGGGGAGAGACATGGACCGTACCTCCAAACGTGGCGAAGGTTCCGCCACACGAACGTAGGGGGAGAAGATGAGGATCGGGAGCGAGCGAGCGAGTCGAATGAAGAACCAAGCTCCATCGAATCCACTGTAAAGTATGCATCTCGCACGGGAGAATGCAAGGCTATTGTCGATTGCGTTCCGCCCCAGCGTCCCAGCGTTCGGGAACGAACCCCAAGTAGGCGTCAAATCGCCGCCCGACAACACTCTGTGGTTCGCGATGCCTCCCGCGCGACCGGGATGCCGCTCCGCGCCCAGGCGACAGTGTCGTGTTCGGTCATCGCAGTTCACCGAACTTCGCGAACGGGAAATCGAGCGCGCTACGTCGGTGCCCAACGTCCGTCAGAACTCGCAACCGAACCAAACTCAGGCTCACGGATTCGGCGTCACGCGGTTGCCGAACTGTTTCCGCGGACTTGCCAGAAATCGGACCGGCCGACAACGGCTCAACCTTCAATTGCTGACGTGTGGCGGGGAGCCGTGGCGGTGACATCCACCCCGATGGGTTCAGCATTTCGCGCGGTCGGTTGTCGAGTTGGGTCGGGTGCGGAGCGAGGAGAAGCCCGGCTTCCTGGGGACATCGCGGTGGGCTGGTGTCCGCGCCGAACGCACACGAGTCCGTCGGGCAACTCGCGAAGAACTCGTCGCCCACCAACTCCGCCGCCGCCATGCCCTTCTTGCGCCCACCCTTGTGGCACTTCACGCAGTTATCGATGTTCACGCCGTTCTTGTGCTGCCGGGCGACCTTCGCCGGGGTGTGTTCGTGACACCCGTAACACGTGTATGTCGCGTAGGCATCCGCTTTCGCGTGGCAGATGGCACACGAACTGGCCCCGCGGTTCTTCCGCCCGTGCGCGATTGGGAACGTGTGCTTGAAGTCGCCCAGCGTCCCGCCGGTCCATGTGTTCGTCGTGTGGCATTTCTGACAGTCGGTCCCGAACTTGCTGCCCGCGTGAACCTTCGGCTCCGCGTGGCACGACACGCACGAGGTCGAGGTGCCTTTGAACTTGTTATCGACGTGACACTTCAGGCAATCAACCGAGACATGCTTGCCGGTGAGCTTGAACGCGGTGAGGTTATGGTCGAACGCGGCGCCCGGTCCGGCGGTCGGAATCGACGCGAGTTTCCACGTCTCGGTCGCGTGGCACTGCTTGCAGTCCGTACCGAACTTGTGCGTTTGAACCTTCGGTTCCGCGTGGCACGACACGCACGAGGTCGGCGTGCCCTTGAACTTGTTGTCCACGTGACACTTCTTGCAATCGACCGCGGTGTGATGACCTGTCAGCGGGAAGGCCGTTCGGCTGTGGTCGAACTCGCTGTTGCCGCTGTTTCCGGTGGCCGTGGGGAACGAAGCCGTGTGCCAGGTGTTGGTCGCGTGGCACTTCGCGCAGTCGGCCCCGAACTGCCCCATGTGCGTCTTCGGTTCCGCGTGGCAGCCGGCGCAGGTCGCGGCCGTGCCCTTGAAGGTGCCCGCGGTGTGGCAAGATTTGCAATCGACCGACTCGTGCTTACCCGTCAGCGCGAACGCGGCGCAGTTGTGGTCGAAGGTACTCAGGTCGGTGAGCGCCGCGTGCCCGCCCTTGTGTTCGGTGTGGCAGTTGCGGCACTGCGTGTTATTGGCGAGCCGGCCGTGCAGTGCTTGGTGGCCGTCGATCTGACTGCGAACGTCGGTGTGGCACGCCATACACCGGTCGGCCATCGTTTCCCCGCTCCAGGGCGGAACGTGGCAGGCGGAACACTTCCCGCCCAGTTCGGCGTGCGAACTGACGCCGCCGAGTTGTACGCCGACCTTCGGTTGCGCGTTGAGTTTGCCGGGGCTGAACATCCCGCCGCCGGTCAGCGCGACGCCCGCGCACACTCCACACACCGTGACCAGCACGGCGATCCGCCCCGGACTCAGATGAAACGCCTTCGCCATGAATCACCTGTCGCACGAACGCGGCGTAGTAGAGCGCCGCGGCAATGTGGACGAACGCCAGTGTAAACACCGCCGCGCCGAGCGGAATGTGCAACACGTGCCACAGGGCGAGGAGTCGCCGCGCCAGCGCGAGTGACGCGATCTGAACCTGCACATCGTACCGCTGCATCAGCAACCGTTCGAGTCGGGTTGCTCGCACTCCGGCTGCTTTCAGCGGGCGGAGCGCTCGCCGAAGCCGGTTGCGGTGAAGCCAGCGTCTGACGCCGCGCCCCACCACCAACGCCCAGCCGCGGCGCGGAACTTCCGTGGCAATCGCGAGCGCCTCGCTCGTTGCGAGATCGATTCCCTCAGCTTGCAGTTCGCGGTCGGCCTCCGCGATCTGGTCTTCCAGTTCCCGCACCGCGACTTCGGCACCATCAATCGTTCGCGGAACCGCAGTGTAAATGTAGCGGCCGATGAAGCCGCTCGCGACAATCACACCCGTTAATGCCGCCAAAACGCCCGCGAGTCCGTGAAAACTCCCGCCCGAGTGCAACAGCACCAAACACGGCCCGACCAACCCGGTAACAATGTGGACCTTCAGCCAGGTACTCATCCGGCCACGATGGAAGTTCCGAACCCGTTTCCGAAGAGTGTACAACGTCTCCGTCGCCAGCATCAGCACAAACCCAGCAATTCCAAGCGCATATCCGATTGTGCTGCTGGCACCGGGCGTACCGCGGCGGCTCAGGAGCAGATACGCGCCGGTGATGAGCGTAACCGCGGCCAGACCGATGAGCAGTTCGTAACTCCGCGGGCGGGGACGCGATTGTGGCAACCGCGGTGCGACCGGTGGCGGCGGGGGCAAGTCGAACGGAACTTGCTGTTCCGCTTCGGGACGCGCTCGCGGCTCCGGTTTCGTGGGGAACAGCCCGCGAACCTTCCCGGCTTCAATCCACCTGGTCGAATTTCCTTTCCGCACGAAGTCGGTGGGGAGCAGTTGCCCGGCTGTGACCATCTGTTTCAGTTCGGCGGACGACGCGCGCCCGGCTTGCACCCCGCCACGCGTGTAGTGCCAGCCTTCTTCCTCGCGCGCAGGGGATGTTTCTGCGCCAGGGTTCACCTCGGCGCCGCAGTTCGGGCACAACGCCACCCCGCCCGACATTGGGAGGAAGGAGTTCTTGCATCGCGGACACGTCAACTTGCCGCCACCCATTGCGAACCGCCCCCGTTATCCCGGCAACCGCGTCTGTTCCCACTGTCGGTAGAAGCCCGCGAGGTGAGCCATCGCGTTCGCGCCCCGCAGCGCGTCGCGAACCGGCGTGATGTCCGCCTTGCCGATGATGAGCTTCTGGAGCGGGCGCGACCACGTCTGATCGCCCATCACCAGCGCGCCGGCGATTGTTCGCTCACCGATGATCAACCGAACCCGGTTCACGTCGTCCTGCTCGCTGAGAACCCACGACTTCGGCACGATCCGCCACGCCTCGCTTTCGCCGCGTGTGATCGCGACGAGGTCTTCGTTCTTCCCGCTGCCGACGGCACCGATGATCGTGACCTTCAGTCCGGTCATTTGCGTGACGTTGAACGGCACGCTCTTGGTGTACGCGATGCCGGCACCCGTCATGTTCGCGCCCGCGATCCGGCCCTGTGTCAGTGCGGTCGGCCAGAGCACGTCGAGCGTGGGCTTGCCGCTCGCCGGGTCGAAGACTTCCGCGACATCGCCGGCGGCGAAGACATCCGCCGCGCTCGTCTGGAGGTACTCATTCACGATCACGCCGCGGTCCACCTTCAACCCGGCTTGCCGGGCGAGGTCCGCGCGCGGCTTCACGCCAATCGCGACCCCGACCACGTCGCACGCGATTGTTTTCCCCGTCGCCGTTTCGACGGTG
>CANLGS010000322.1 GCA_947490035.1 Gemmataceae bacterium | reverse complement strand
TGGTTGGCGATGCTCGGCTACCAGCCGTTCTCCCACAATTAGCACCGCTGCGGAACGGTCCCCCAAACTCGCTCCCGAAGCGAGCACGCCCAGGGTGCGCGCGGATGCCTGCTGTTACCCAAAAAGTGGCCGTTTTGAACCATGCCGACGCCCCGGACGAGGAAGCCCTGATCGAGGCGCTGGCCGACTTCCTCTGGGCGTCACGGATTCGGCAACAAACAGTTCAGTGAACACGACACCGAGGAGACATCGCATGGCGACCCGGGCACCGCAGCGCGGCCTGTTCTACACCCGCGACAGCGGCGGGGAGCACGAGAACACCCCCGGCGAGTACGTCCGCTGGGCGATGCGGGCGGCGGGGGTGCATGGGGTGCGGTTCGCGGGCACCCCCGACCAGCTCGAGCGGATGATCCGCACGCGGGTGTGGCGCGAGGGCGATGTGTTCGTGGATTACGGCGTGAAGGGTAACCAGTTGAGCCGCCGCGGGCTGGACGCCATGCTCCAGACGGCCGAGACGGAAACCGCCGTTTCGCACGTCTTCATGCCGCGTCGCGACCGACTGGCGCGGCCGGACGATCCCCTCGATGGTGTGCAGATCGAGAACCGGCTGCGGCAGCGGGGCGTGACGCTGGTGTACATGGACCTGGTGCTGGCGCCGCTCGGCCGCGGCCGCCGGGACATGGGAGAAATGATTGTCGGGCTGATCGACTTCGACAAGGCCGGGAAGGAGCGTCGCGACCTCGCGGAGAAACTGCTCTACAGCCAACTGAAGCTCGCCCGGAGCGGGTTCTCAACGGGTGGCCGCGCGCCGTACGGGTTCTGCCGGTGGCAGGTCAAGGAGGACGGGACGCCGGTGCGGCAGTTGGAGGACGGTGACTGGACGAAGAGGGCCGGCCACCACGCCGTCTGGCTGCCGGTCGAGGACGAACAGGTGTGGGCCACCATCCATCGGATCCTGAACCTGTTGGAGACGACCCCGGCCTCTCAGGTCGCCGCGCTGTTGACCCGAGAAAAGGTGCCGTCCCCGGACGCGGGGCGGGAGCGGACGGACCGCGGCGTGCGGCACCAGACCAGCGGCGTGTGGCACCAGGTGACGATCACGAACATCGCGCGGAACCCGCTCCTCCGGGCGGTGGTGGAATACGGGCGGCGGTCGATGGGAGACGTGTTGCGGTTCACGAAACTCCAGCCGCGCGAGTTGACGGACGACGACCTCCGGACGGACGGCAAGCCGAAGGTGATCGTGAACCCCGTGGCCGATCGGATCACCGCACCGACCCGGTTCGCGCCCCCGGTCGAATTGGGGCAGGTGGAGCGGGTGATTCAGGTTCTCGACCATCGGGCCGGAACGCAGCGGGGCAAGCCGCGGGCCAAGGATCCCGCCCGGAACCCGCTCGGGTGTCGGGTGTTCGATTGCGGGTGCGGGTGGCCGATGTACCGCCAGCCGTACAACGGCTCGTTCCGCTACGCCTGTGGGCTGTACCAACAGAGCCACGGCGCGGAGTGCAAGCACAACACGGTGGACGGGGTGCAGGCGACGCGGTTCCTGTTGTCCTGCGTCCGCCAACGAATTCTCGCCCCAGGGTTCCGGGACCGACTCCGGAAACGGCTCGAGGAACTGGCCCGGAACGAGCGCGCGCAGGCCAGCCCCGCACCGGATGCCGCCGCGGCACTGGAGGCGTCGGTCGCGGAGGTTCGCCGGAAGCGGACGTTGGCCGAGGAGAACATGGCCCTGGCGGCGACGCCGGACCAGTTCCGCGCCATCTCGAAAGTGTTCGACCAACTTCAGCAGCAGGAGCGGACACTCGACGAGCAACTTCGGACCTCGCGCCAGGAGCCGGAACCGGTAAGGACCACGACCGGGATGGACGTGGACGCGGCGCTCGCGGTACTGGATCGGCTAGCTCCCTTGGCAGCGGAGCCGGAGAACTTGGGCGCCGTGGGGGCGTTGTTCACCCGCTTGAACGCCCGGATGTTCTTCCGGTTCGCGCCAGCGAGTTGGGGGAAGCGAAGTGTGAACCGGGTGTCAGGCGGCGTGGTGACGTTCGGGATGACCCCGCCGCCGATCACGCTGTATGATGGACCGACGGGGCGGCGCGCCTTGAGCGGTCGCCCCGACATCCAACCCGTGGGTAGTGGGGATGGGTGCGTAAATTCTTAGGAGTCCCAGGTTCCCGGTCGGGAGGGGGACTCGTTAAGAAATGTCAGTCGGGCTGACAGGATTTGAACCTGCGACCTCTTGGTCCCGAACCAAGCGCTCTACCAAGCTGAGCTACAGCCCGTCATTCGTTCGGTAATGTTATCCGCGACGGCGGCGGAGTCAATACCAACCGTCCCGCCGCTCTGCCCGTTGCCACCGGAATCCCGCCACGTCATACTGAAGACACTGGCGCCTGCGGTCGGTTCGCGCCAATCGTCACGCTCTGCCGCGCCTCGGCCAAGTTGCGCACCATATGATGCACCCCCTGTTCGCTGTGTTCACGCCACTCCTGGCCGTCGGTGCCGCGAGCGTCGCGGTCGTCGTGCCGCTCCTCGTACACCTCCTCTTCCGCAAACGCTACCAGGTTGTACCCTGGGCTGCCATCCGGTTCCTGCTCGTCGCGGAGCGCCGGCACAAACGCCGCATCGACCAGTGGGCGCTCCTCGCCCTCCGCACGCTCGCGCTCGTGCTGCTCCTATTCGCCATGATCGCCACTACCCCGTGGGCCGAAGACTGGTGGCAGAAGCTCAAGCCGGGCGCCGCGGACACATTCACCACCGTGCCCCGCACACACCACGTCCTCGTCCTCGATGCGTCTCTCAGTATGACCGCGAAGGCCGACGGCGACCAGACCCGGTTCCAGCGCGCCGTCGCGCAGGCCGAGACCCTCGTCCGCTCCGGCAATTCCGGCGACGGCTACACCATTCTTGTGCTCACCACCGCGCTGCAACCGGTTGTGCCGGGGCCGTCGAACGATCCCGACAAGGTCGTCGCCGAACTGCGGAAGCTGAAGCCGACTCACGGCACCGCCGACCACGCCGCCGCGCTCGCCACCGTCGCCGACGTGCTCGCGCGGTCGCCGCGCGCTTATCCGCGCCGGCAGCTCACCTTCTTCACCGACCTCCAGCGCTCGTCGTGGGTGAACGCGATCCCCCGCGCCGAGAACGGCACCGCCGAACTCTGGCAGCGGATCGTCGCACGCTCCGATGTCGCCGTCGTGGACACCGCCGGGCGCGACGCCGACAACCTCGCCGTCGCCGAGGTCGCGCTCGCCGACCCCATGCCGCTCGTCGATCACCCGGTGTCGGTCACCGTCACCGTCGCCAACCTCGGGCGCGGCGAGCGCAAGGGCGTGCGCGTCGAACTCCTCCTCGGGCGTCCCTCCGGTGGAGGCGACGCGCTCGCGTCGGTCGAACAGAAACTCGTCGATCCGATCCCGGCCGGCGGGCGCCAGAGCGTCACCTTCGATCTCGACCACCAGCACCGGTTCCGCGAGCGCGGCGTTCACGTCCTTCAGGCGAAGCTCGTCGAGGGCGACGACCTCGTTGCCGACGACAGCCGCGCCCTTGCGGTCGAGGTGCGCGACGGGCTGCACGCGCTGCTCGTGGACGGCAAGGCGGACCCCGACGCGAACCGCCGCGCGGCCACGCACCTGAACCGCGCGCTGTTCCCGCCGGAGGCGAAGTACACGCTCACGCCCAACCGCCCGCGCGTCGTCACCCCGGCCGACTTCGTCGATCCGGCCGTGTGCGACCTCGCCGGCGTCGATTGCGTGTTCTTCTGCGACGTGCCCAACCCGACCCCGGACATGGCCGCGAAGCTCGACGCCGTGCTGCGCCGCGGCGGCACCGTCGTTATCGCGATGGGGCCGAACTCGACTTCGCTCGCGAGCCGCGCCCGGTACAACGCCGAACTCTACCGCGACGGCACCGACATCCTGCCCGGCGCGCTCGGCGAAGTCGTCGCCGGCGCCGGACCGGACGACCCCGGCTTCCGACTCGCGGCCGAGGAAGAAGCGTACCAGAAGCCACCGCTGCTGATGTTCGGTGCGGATAAGCTGCGGGCCGAACTGATCAATGAGCCGTTCCGCTCTTACGTGAAGCTCGACAGCCCGCCCGACGGCCGCGCCCGCCGCCTCCTGACGTTCTCGCGCGCCGGCACGGCCCCGACGCCCGCGGGCACGGCCGCCGCGAAGCCCGACCCGGCACTCGTCGAGTGGACCAAGCACCGCGGGCGCGTGTACCTCTTCACCAGCACGTTCAACCGCGACTGGAACGACTGGGCGTCGATGCAGACCTACCTCGTGTTCTGGCACGAGTTCCTCAAGTACTCCGTCGCCAACCCGGACCGGCACACGCTCCGCGCCGGCGACCCGATCGAGGAGTTCTTCCCCGCGTCCGCCGCCGGGCTGGACGCCGCGCTGAGCGGCCCCGATAGCCTCTCCGCCACGATCAAACTCGTGATGCAGGACGAGGCCGGCGTCGCGCGATTCACGAACACCGCGACGAGCGGCCTGTACCGGATGGGCCTGAACGGGGCGCGCGACCGCGCGTTCGCGGTCAACGTGCCCGAGGTCGTGGCCGGCGTCGCCACCGAATCGGACCTCGCCCGCATCGACCCGCGCGAGTTCAAATCGCTCGCGGTGCAGTTCGTCCCCGACGCCGCGGACGTGAAGCCGACAACCGAGAGCGGCGCGGTCGTCACCACCGCGCCGAAGCCGCACGGCCCCCGGGTCGCGCGCGTCGCGGTGATGTTCGTGGTGCTGTTCCTGCTGGCGGAACTCCTACTCGCGTGGCACCTCGGGCCGTCGCGCACCGGCGCCACCGGCGGCGCGAATACGCGTTCCGTCCTCGTCCGCGCGCTGACGCTCGGCGTGGCACTCCTGCCGTTCGCGGTCGGTGCGTTCGTGCTGTTCGCGCTGGCCCACGCGGAACGCACCGGGCACCCGCTCGGGTTCCTCCCGCACGGCCCGCGGTCGAGCATCGAGTCCGCCGCCGGTGTGCCCACCGCCGGGCCGGGCGAGGGCACCCGGTGGCGGCTCGAAGGCGTGCCGCCGTTCTTCAAGAACGCGGTCACTGATCGGCGCACGGTCGCGGCGCTCGCGTGCGTGTGCCTCGCGCTCACGTTCGGCGTGTACTGGGTGGAGCGCCGCGCCGCCGGCGGGTTCGGCCGGCTCGCGATGCCCGCGCTGCTCCGCTCGGCTACGTTTCTGCTCGCGCTGTTCGTGGTTCTTGCGCAGCTCCGGCTCGCGTTCGACCGCGAAGGACTGCCCGAAGTCGTCATCCTCCTCGACACCTCCGCGAGCATGGCGAAGGTGGACGAACTGCGCGACCCGGCCGTGCGCGCGAAGGCCGAAGAACTCGCCGGCTCGACTGACCTTTCGCAGGCCAATCGGCTCCGGCTCGCGCAGATGCTCCTCACGCACAAGGACGCCGACTGGCTCGACCGGCTGCTCCGCGAAAAGCAGGTGAAGGTTCACATCTTCGCCGTGGACGCGAAGCCCGAGGCGCGCCTGATCGCGACGGTGGAAGACGAGTCGCAACTGGCGGACGCGCGCGACGCGCTCAAGAAGCTGGAACCGGCCGGCGACGGGTCGCACCTCGGCGACGGCGTCGCGGACGTGCTGAAGAAGTTCCGCGGCAGCACGCTCGCGGCCGTCATC
>CANLGS010000321.1 GCA_947490035.1 Gemmataceae bacterium | reverse complement strand
CCGCAGTGCGGTGTCTTTCGTTTCGAGTTGCAGCAGCGCGAGTTCGGTCCACTCGGCCTTCATGGTCGAGGGGAGTTTGTCGTTGGCGGTGCGCTCCATCGCGGCCAGCGCCGGCCCGGAACTGGCGCCGGCAGCGGCGTTGGAGGTGATCGCGGCCGCGGGGTAGAGGTTGTACCGCTGCACCATCACCGGGCCGGACGCGTCGCGAACGGAAAGAAACGCGGACAGCGGCACCATCGCCTCCTTCGGCGGCGGCGCGGGCTTGCCGGTCGCCTTCGCCTGCTGTGCGGCCATCGCGTTCTCCTGTTCGACGACGGCGCTCTTCACGCGCAGGTGCTTCAGGTCGGTCGGCCGCGTGCGGAACTTCTCGTCGGCCTGCACGTTCACCTGCCACGTGCGGCCGAACAGGTTGAAGTCGTTCACGTACAGCGACCCGAAGTACACCTGCAGCGCGCTGACGATGTCGCCGACCGCGACGCCCTTCGTCTGGGCCGCGTCGCGGTCGATGTTCAGCCGCAGCCACGGCGTGTCCGCGCGGAACCCGGTGAACGTGCCCCGCAGTTCCAGTGTCTTCTCGTCGGCGCCCGCGACCACGGCCCGCGCCGCCTCCTCGATCGCCTCCGCCCCGGTGTCGCCGCGGTCCTCGATGATGAGCTTGAAGCCACCGGTATTGCCCAACCCGTCCACGGGCGGCGCGCCGAACACGGTGAGCAGCGCGCCCGGCACTTCGTCCGAAAGCTTCCGCTGAAGTTCGGCCGCAATCGCATCGCTCGACAGCCCCTCGCCGCGCCGGTTGGGAAAGTCGTCGAGCATCACGTACAGGGTCGCGAAGTTCGGCGCGTTGGTGCCGATCATCACCGAGTTGCCGGACACGCTCACGGTGTGCTTCACGCCCGGCGTGCGTAGCGCGACCGCTTCGAGCTTCCGCATCTCCTGCTCGGTGCGCTCGACGGACGCCGCGTCCGGGAGCACCACGTTCACCAGCAGGTAGCCCTTGTCCTGCGCCGGAATGAAGCCGGTCGGCGTGGTCGCGAGCGTGTGGTACGTGAGATAGAGCAGCCCGCAGTAGGCGACGAGGACGACCACCGACCCGCGCAAGGTGACCGCGACCGCGCGCGTGTAGCCGGTCGTGACGGCGTCGAACCCGCGGTTGAAGCCGGCGAACAGGAAGCCGAGCGTGTGGTTTAGCACCGTGCGCAGCGTCCAGCCGAGCAACCCGCCGGCCAGCGCAGCGACCACCGGCACGACCCACGACGGCACGCCCGCCAGTTGCGGCTGTTGGACCGACCACTGCTTCAGGTGCGCGTTCAGGAAGAAATACACGAGGCCCGCGCCGAGCAGCGGGAACGCCACCGGCGGCAGCGGGTCTTTGGCCTGCGCGTCGGCCTTCGACTTCAGCAGCAGCGCGCATAGCGCCGGACTGAGCGTGAGCGAGTTGAACGCCGAGATCAGCGTACTCACCGCGATGGTGACCGCGAACTGCCGGTAGAACTCGCCGACGATGCCGCTGATGAACACGCACGGCACGAACACCGCCGTCAGCACCAGCCCGACCGCGACCACCGGCCCGGACACCTGGTCGAGCGCTTTAATCGTCGCGTCGCGCGGCGACAACCCTTCTTCAACGTGGTGCTGCACCGCTTCCACCACGACGATGGCGTCGTCCACGACGATGCCGACCGCGAGGACGAGGCCGAACAGCGTGAGGTTGTTGACCGAGTAGCCGAGGACGGCCATCGCCGCGAACGTGCCGACGATGGCGACCGGCACCGCGGCCAGCGGGATGACCGCCGCCCGCCAACTCTGGAGGAATACGAGCATCACCAGCGCCACGAGGATGACCGCGTCGCGGAGCGTGTGGAACACCTCGGTGATGGACTCGTCGATGAACGGCGTGGTGTCGTAGGCGATCTCGTAGGTAACGCCCGCGGGGAACCGGCCCTTGAGTTCGGCCATCTTCGCGTGAACGCGCTTGGCGGTGTCGATGGCGTTGGTGCCCGGCAGTTGGTACACCGCCAGAGCGACCGACGGCTTGCCGTCGAACGTGCAGGACTGGTCGTAGCTGAGCGCGCCGAGTTCGACCCTGGCCACGTCTTTCAAGCGCACGGGGCGGCTATCGGCGTCGGCCTTCAGGATGATCTCGCCGAACTGCTTCTCGTCGGTCAACCGGCCCAGCGTGTTGATCGTGTATTGGAACGCCTGCCCGCGTGGCGCCGGCGGTTGGCCCACCTGCCCGGCCGCGATCTGCGCGTTCTGCTGTTCGACCGCGTGCAGCACCTCCGCGGCCGACAGCCCCTTCACCGCCATCTTGTCGGGGTCGAGCCAGACGCGCATCGAGTAGTCGCGCTGGCCCAGGTAGGTGATGTCGCCCACGCCTTGCAGCCGCGCCAGTTCGTCGCGCAGTTGGATGGTCGCGTAGTTGCTCAGTTCGAGCAGCAGTTTCTGCCGCGCCTTATCGTCCTCCGGCGCGGCGCCGGTGTTGTACAGGTTGATAATCATCAACTGGCTGGGCGACTTCTTCTTGACGGTCACGCCGCGGCGCTTCACGATGTCCGGCAGCACCGGCTCGGCGAGGTTCACGCGGTTCTGCACGAGTACCTGCGCGATGTTCAGATCGACACCCGGTTTGAACGTGACGGTGAGCGTGTACGAGCCGTCGTTGCCGCACGTGCTGGACATGTACAGCATGTCCTCGACACCGTTCACCTGCTGCTCGACGGGCGCCGCGACGGTGTCCGCGACGGTGCGCGCGTTCGCACCGGGGTAGATGGCGTACACCTCGATGGTCGGCGGGGTGATGTTCGGGTACTGCGCGACCGGGCGCGAGTACAGCCCGACCACGCCCGCGAGAACGGTCATGATCGCCAGCACCGCGGCGAAGATCGGTCGGTCGATGAAGAAGCGTGTGAACATGGTTGGTCTTGTAGGGTGGGACAAGGCTCTGCGCCGTCCCACCTCTTTTCTCTTGGTGGCACAGACATTCCTGTCTGTGCGGTTGCACTGTCAAAACGCACAGACAGGAATGTCTGTGCCACCAAACCAAAGGCTACAAGAGCCTACTTCGGCGTGCCACGCGTGCGCACCTTCCGGATGGCGTGGCCGAGGGCGAGCAGCGCCGCGCCCAACAGCGGGCCGAAGAACGCCAGCGTCACGACGTACAGCGAACCGGAGCTGACCCGCTGCACCCACCGGTTCTGCGCGACGCGACTGTTGGTCGCGCGGTCCATCAGCGCGAAGAACACCGGCGTCAACACCACGCCGAACAGCGTCACGCCGAGCATCCCGCCCAGCACCGCCACGCCCAGCGCCTGCCGCATCTCGGCGCCGGCGCCCTTCGCAATCGCCAGCGGCAGCACGCCCAGCATGAACGCGATCGATGTCATCATGATCGGCCGGAACCGCAAGGCGCAAGCTTCGAGGATCGCGGTGTGCAGGTCCGCGCCCTTGTCGCGCGCGATCTTCGCGAACTCGACGATCAAGATGGCGTTCTTGCACGACAGCCCGACCAGCACCACGAACCCGACCTGCGTGAAGATGTTCACGTCCTGCTTGCCGATGCCCGCCGAAAGCACCCACTTGTTCACGGTGCCGACAAGTACGCGGTCGATCCACGACGCGGTGCCGAACGCCCACGCGCCCGGCTTCAGCCACTCCGCGTTCGCGCCGTCCGCGTTCCACTGGACGAGTTGCTGGTGCGCCGAACCGGGGTCGGTGATCCACACCGCGCCGAGCGAACACGCCACGCACACCGGCACCACGAGGATCACCGCCAGCGGGAACGCCCAGCTCTCGTACAGCGCCGCCAAGATCAGGAACACGAACGCGACCGACAGGCCGAACACCAGGCCGCCGGTGTTGCGCGACTGCTTCTCCAGGAACGTGAGTTCGGTCCACTCGTAGGCCATCTTTTCGGGCAGTTGCTGTTCCGCGAGCTTCTCGATCATGCCGATGGCGTCGCCGGTGCTGGTGCCGGGCGCGACGTTGCCGTTCACCGCCGCGGCCGGGTACATGTTGTACCGCGTGATGACCAGCGGCCCGCTCCGCTCGCTCACGCTCAGCACCGCGGCCAGCGGCACCATGTCGCCCTTCTTGTTCCGCACCGTCAGCCGCTTCACGTCTTTGAGTTGGTCGCGGAAGCGGTCGTCGGCCTGCACGTTCACCTGCCACGTGCGGCCGAACCGGTTGAAGTCGTTCGCGTACCGGCTGCCCATCGTCCCCTGGAGCGCGGCGTACACGTCGCCCACGTCCACCTGCCGCTCTAAACAGGCGTTCGGGTTGACGGCCAGCACCAGTTGCGGCGAGTTCGTCTTGAACACGCTGAACAGCCCGACCACCTGCTTCTGCTGGTTCGCCTTCTCGATGAACGCTTCCGTCTGCCCTTGCAGCGTGACCGGGCCGACGGACCCGCGGTCCTCGATCATGATGCGGAACCCGCCGGCGCGCCCGAGGCCACTCACCGCCGGCGCGCCGAACACCTGCACCTGCGCCTCCGGGCACCCGACGTTGAACCGCTTCCGCAGTTCGGCCGCGATCGCGTCGGACGTGAGCGCCTTCGACCGCCGGTTCTCGAACTTGTCGAGGATCACGAACATCGAGCCGAAGTTGGAGCCGTAGGCGCTGATGACGAACGAGTTGCCCGCGACCGCGTTCACGAACTTCACCGGCCGCGCCTTCCGCACCCAGCGCGGTTCCTTGCCGTCCTCTTCGACCTCGACCGCGCCGTCCTCGTCCTCCGTCGCGGGCACTTCGATCTCGGTCTCCAGCGCGATGCGACTGACCTTCGACATCACGTCGCGGGTGCGCTCGGCGCTCGACGCGTCCGGCAACTGGATGCTGCAAATCATGTAGCCCTTGTCCTGCTGCGGGATGAACCCGGTGGGCTGCGTGCGGAACGCGGCCACGCCCGACGCGACGACGCCGGCGTACCCGATCAGCACCAGCAGCGGCACGCGCAGGCTGAAGCGGACCACCTTCACGTACCCGCGGTTGGTCGCGGCGAACGCGCGGTTGAACAGCCCGCCGAGGAACGTCAAAGGTGCCAGGAAAAAGGTGACGACCCGTTCGATCCCGTTCGGCACGTACTCCTTACTTCGCGGTCCCTTCAGAAGCAGCGCGCACAGCGCCGGGCTGAGCGTCAGCGAGTTGAACGTGGAGATGAGCGTGCTGACCGCGATGGTCAGCGCGAACTGCCGGAAGAAGGAGCCGACGATGCCGGATAGAAACGCGCACGGCAGGAACACCGCGCCGAGTACCACGCCCACCGCGATAATCGGCCCGGACACGTCCTGCATCGCGCGCAGCGTCGCCTCGCGCGGCGCCAGCCCCTTCTCCAACTGGTGCTGCACGGCTTCGACGACCACGATGGCGTCGTCCACGACGATGCCGACCGCGAGGACGAGGCCGAACAGCGTGAGGTTGTTGATCGTGAAACCGGCGAGCGCCATCGCGGCAAAGGTGCCGATGATCGCGACCGGCACCGCGGCCAGCGGGATGATCGCGGCCCGCCACGTCTGCAAGAACACCAGCACCACGACGGCGACGAGGATGATCGCGTCGCGCAGGGACTTGAACACCTCGCGGATGGAGTCGCGGATGAACGGGCTGGTGTCGTAGCCGACATCGTAGGTGATGCCGGGCGGGAAGTCCTTGCTCGTCTTCGCCATGTGCGCCT
>CANLGS010000320.1 GCA_947490035.1 Gemmataceae bacterium | reverse complement strand
TGGCACCCCTCATCGGGCTGTTGTGGACAAATTCATAACATAATATCAATTATCTGACGTATTGCGTTCACTTGTAATTGTGGCCGGTTCTGCCAGCACCATCATTAACGTCCGATAATGTATCTTATGTTGTTTTAACTTTATAGTTGCCATCTTCTCCCCACTCAGCCACTCGCTACAACTCCAAAATGCTCAGAACGAACGATGTCGCGACGATCCGCTGCGGCATGATCGGCTTCGGGATGATCTTCGACGACACCTACCGACCGGTCTTCGAGCGTCGAAGTTCCGAACCCCTTTACTACCCTGCCACGGGGCCGGTGGGCGTTTCGCTCGCTGCGGTCGCCACTCGCACCGGCACGCGGGCCGCTCGTTATCTCGCGTCCGAGGCCGGTCGGCGACAACCGTTCGTGAACTTCGCCGGTCCGGACGCGGTTGAGAAACTGCTCGCTTCTGGAGTGGACGCGGTGTGCGTCGCGACACCCGACGACCGGCATTTTGCCGCCGCGCGTGCCGCGATCATTGCGCGGAAACACGTCCTGATCGAAAAGCCGTCCGTGCTGTCGCTCGCGGAACTCGATGAACTTACACGACTCGCGACCGACAACGACGTTCTCGCGAAGGTCGTGTATCACAAACTCGCGGACCCCGATCACAAGAAACTCCGCACGCTCTACCAGGACGGCGTCCTCCAACACGTCAACAACGGGTACTGTTCACTCCTGGAGCCGAAGTCGATCAGCTGCGGGCAGTTCGTCGAGTGGATTACCGGCCGCAACCCGGCGACCTACGTCGCCGTCCACTACCTCAAGTTGATCGACTTCACCTTCGGGCCTGACTGGGCACTCGATCGCGTCTCCGCAACCGGGCAACGCGGGATCGTCGGACCAGCGGACGGATCGACGTGGGACTCAGTGCAACTCCAAATCGTGTACCGACATCCGGACGCGCGCGAGGCCGCGTTCGACATCCACACGAGCTGGGTCACGCCCGATAACTTTCCCGGATACGTCGAACAGGAAGTGCAATTCCGCTTCGATAACGCGGTCTGGTGCGCCCACCAGCGCAAGCGCGGCGTCGAACTCACCGTAGAAAATCGCACGCCGGGCGAACTCAAGAACACCCCGAACTATCACTACAACGGAACGTTCCTCGAACCGTGGGGAGAACGGTCTCAACGCGGGTACGGGATCGAAGTCATTGAGCGGTTCTTCCAGGAGGTGGCGTTCGTCGAGTACGGCGGAACACCAGACACGCGGAACGAGCGTCTCGCGAAGATGCGGGCGCTCACCTACAACGACATCACGGCCGACCGGAACTGTGTCGCGATCGTGCAAAGCCTCGAAGCGATCCTCGGCCGCGCGGCCGCGGGCGCTCCGGGCTGCGTCGTCAAGGTGAACGGTCCGGCCGGCGGTCTGGTGCTCTCCGAACCGGGCAATGCTACCCCGCACATCCTCTACGAAGGACGGGTTTAGTCGTGGACGACAAGCGCCGAACGCGAACCAGCAAGTTCATCTCGAAGGTATTGCGACACGAACCGGAATCGGTCGGTCTGACGCTCGAACCGGGCGGGTGGGTACTTGTCACCGACCTGCTTTCAGGTCTGGCAACCACCGGCACGCGGCTCACGCGCGCGGAACTGGACGAGGTCGTCGCGAACTGCGAAAAGCAGCGTTTCGCGTTCGACGACACGGGTACGAAGATTCGCGCCAACCAGGGCCATTCCGCCGAGGTCGATCTCCAACTCGCCGAGGCCGAGCCGCCCGCGGAACTCTTCCACGGAACCCCGCAAGCCACCGTCGCCGTCATCCTTCGCGAAGGTCTCCTCAAGATGGCCCGGCATCACGTCCACCTCTCCGTTGACACGATCACTGCCACCAAAGTCGGGCAGCGTCGCGGAAAGCCCGTGATACTCGTCGTGGATGCGGCGAAAATGCGGGCCGACGGCCGCGTCTTTTACCTCTCCGCGAACGGCGTGTGGCTTGTCGAACACGTCCCGCCAGAATACCTTCGGGTGCAGTAACCCAGGAGATCACCGCATGCCTCTCCCCATCGAACACGCGCGCGAGCCGGACTCGAACGCGGGTCGCGCGGAACTCGCGCGCGTCGAACCGTATTCGCTCCGCACCTTCACGCCCACACAGGCGGTGCTCAGTCAGAGCGCGGGCGTCTACCACTGGACGCCCGAAGGCCGGCGGCTTTACGACTTCACTTCCGGCGTGCTGGTCGCGAACCTCGGCCACAACCCGACGAAGTGGCTGAGCGCCTACTCGCGGTACATGGGCTGGGGAGAATCGCTCCCGGCCAGCACCGCAGTTCCACCCGGGTTCACCGCGGCCGTGCCGATGACCGCGTACAACGCGATCACGCCCGTCGAGGTCGGAGCGACGACACGCTTGCTCAAGTTTATGCAGGCCGCGCCGGGCGGCGGGCGAATCGAGCAAGTGATGTGGGCCGCGTCCGGGTCGGAGGCGATCCAGAAGGCACTCTGGGCGTCGCTCGCACTCGACCGCACGCGCCCGATGATTATTGCGACGCGGTTCGGCTTCCACGGCAAGAAGGGGTTGGCGAACGCCGTGACCGGTTCGGAGACGGATTCGGAGCGCGACCCGCGCGTGCGGTTCATCTCGTTCCCGATGGCCGAGTGCCGCGACGTGACGATGCGCGAGGAGCCGTTCGATTTCACCCCGTATCAGAAGGAGTTGGACGCACTGCTCCACCAGTTCGGCGCGAAAATCGGCACGCTCATCACAGAACCGTACCTCGGCGGCGGCGGCTCGTACCACCCGCCGAAGGGCTACCTCCAGGGGCTTCAGCGGTTCTGCCGGGCGAACGACATCGTGTTCATTCTGGACGAGGTGCAGTCGAACTTCGGGCGGACGGGCGCGATGTTCGCGTTCGAGACCTACGGCCTCGAACCGGATGTCGTAGTGTTAGGTAAGGGTCTTGGGAACGGTATGCCGGTGGCCGCCGCGGTCGGGCGCGCGGACATCTTCGGCGCGCTCGGCTACGGCGAAGGGTCCGACACGTGGAGCGCGAACCCGCTCTGCTGCGCGGCCGTACTAGCTACACTGGACGAGTTCGCCGCCCGCGACGTGATCGCGGGCATGAAGCCCAGTTCCGCGATCATCGAGCGCGGGCTGCTCGCGCTCAAGGAACTGCCCTTCATCGCGCAGGTCCGCGGCGAGCAGGGCGGGATGGTGTGGGGCGTCGAGACGCGCGACCACGCCGGCCGGACCGCGGGCGATTGGGCGAACGCGCTGGTACTCTCGTGTTACCAGGGCGAGGGCGCCGACGGGATTCACCTGCTTGGGCCGCTGGCGAAGAAGGTGGTTCGCGTGTCGCCGCCGCTCGTCATCACAAATGACGAGGCGACCGCGTCGCTCGCACTCATGCTCCGCTGCGCCCGCCGTTTGAACACGTAACTTCGCCGAGGGGACATGCCCGACGTCTGGCTAAGCGACCTGATCCTCTGGCTCGCCCAACAGGTCGGCACCGAACTGTTCGTGGTGAAGAGCATTCTCACGCTCATCGTCATGTGCCTGATCTGCGGCACGGTCGGCTCGCTCGTCGTCGGCAACCGGATGGCGTTCTTCAGCGACGCAATGGCACACTGCGCGTTCGCCGGGGTCGCGCTGGGATTTATCAGCGTGCTGCTCACCCACGGCGACAAAGGCAGGGTCGCGTGGCTGGTGCCGCTGGTGATGGTCACGTTCGGGGTCGTGGTCGGCGTTCTGATGATCTACGTCCGCGACCGCACCGGCCTCGCGCACGACACGGTCATCGGCGTGTTCTTCGCGCTCGCGCTCGGGTTCGGCGCGATGTTCACCAAGATGGTGCAGAAGGCCAGTCGGGTGAACCTCGAAACGTTTCTTTTCGGCAACCTCATCTTCATCCCCGAAGCCGATCTGCTTTACCTGTGCGCTGTCCTCGTGCTGGTAGTCTGCGTCTTCCTGTGGCGCTACAACCAGCTCATGTTCGCGAGCTTCAACGCCAGCCTCGCGCGCACGCGTCGGATCAACGTCACGCTCAACAACTACCTGTTCATCATCCTGCTCGCGCTGGTGGTGAACCTATCGATCCAGGCCGTCGGCGCGCTGCTCATCAACGCCCTGCTGATCGTGCCGGCGGCGGCGGCAGCAAACGTCTCGCGCAATCTGCGGCAGATGTTCTGGCTGACGGTCGCGTTCTGCCTCGCGTCTGGCGCAATTGGTTACGGGCTGAGCCGCACTATGACACTCTCGGTCGGGCCCATGAAGGACGTGGAGTTCGGTCCGAGCGGCGTGATCGTCGTCGTGAGCGTGCTCCTGTTTTTCGGCTCCATGCTCGTGGTCGCGGTGTGGAACCGGTTCGCGCCGATCTTCGGCGGGAAGCAGTTCCGCGGGTTCCACAACCACGGCCCAGACGACTCTTGTGGCCCGGACGGCTCGTCCGGACAATGCCCGTGAGCGCCCGAACCCCAGCGCCGGGGCCGGCGTACTTACAGTGTCCCACCGCTTACGAGTCGGGTGATCTGGTGCAGCCAAGCATCTACGACTTCCTCTTCCGGTTCAGCGCCGTCCTCTGGGAGGCGATGCCGTTCGTCGTCCTCGGTGCGCTCGTCGCCGGCATCCTCGAAGAGTTCTTGCCGCAAGAGTTCCTCACGCGGTTGCTCCCGAAGTCCGTTCTCCCGGCCGTGATGATCGGCGCACTGCTCGGGCTGCTGTTCCCGATGTGCGAGTGCGGCATCGTGGTCGTGATGCGGCGGTTGCTTCGCAAAGGATTGCCGCTGTCGTGCTGTATCGCCTACATGCTGGCCGGGCCGATCATCAACGGCGTCGTGATCTTCAGCACGTGGGTCGCGTTCGCGGGCCACCAGATCGGGCCGGAGATGGTCGGGCTGCGCGTCGGCATGGCGTTCGTGGTCGCGTGCGTGACGGGGTTGATTGTCCACCTGCAATTCAAGAAATACGGGTACGCGCTCCTGAACCCGTTGACGATCCCCCCTGCCCCGCCGGCGACGAACGCGAACCCCGACGCGGTTCCAACCGAGCCGCCCGCGCGACAACCGTTCCTCCGGCGGCTCGGGAACATCTCCGCGACCGCGCTCCACGACTTCGTGGACATCATGGTGTTCCTCATTCTCGGCTGCGTGCTGGCCGCACTCGCGCGGCAGTACATCACCGAGAACGACATCCAGGCCATCTCGCGGGACCAGCCGTTCCTCGCCATCCCCGCGATGATGCTCCTCGCGGTCGTCATGTGCCTGTGCAGCGAAGCCGACGCGTTCGTCGCGGCGAGCTTCACCAAGATGCACACCAGCGCGAAGGTCGCGTTCCTGGTCCTCGGGCCGATGCTCGACCTGAAACTGGTGCTCATGTACACGCGGGTGTTCAAGCTCCGCCTCATCGTCACCATCGCGACGTGCGTCGTCGTTCAGGTGCTCGCGTACTGTGTCCTCCTGCACCTCGTCTACCAGTGGAACAAGTGGACCGGGATGTCGGGTTCGGCGGTCGGCGCCTGAGTAAAATGGCGCACAACGGAGAGTCGAAATGCCGCACAACCACACCGGCTGCCAGTCGCCGCGCGACTACTTCACCGAGCAGTTGCTCACCATCCTGGTGTGCGGCGGATTGGGGTTCGTGGCCGTCCAGTTGTACATGAACGACATGCTCAAGCACATCCTCGCCCCGCAGTTCCACATC
>CANLGS010000319.1 GCA_947490035.1 Gemmataceae bacterium | reverse complement strand
GGTACGGCCCTGTGGCCGGGGCGTGGAACTGAAGCAGCATCACGCCCGTTGTTGGCCCGTCCCACTCGAAACAGACTGTATTCGGTACTCAGCCCCGGTCCGGCGACACAAACCCTGATGAATCATCGGATTGTGCTCTTCGATAGGGTGCTTTCGGTGGCAGCAGCGAATAATCCGGGCTAGCGAGGACACGCCGAGCCACCCCTTCAACCACCAGTCGCCACCGTCCAGGAGAAAAATCATCGCCTGACACCCCGCTCACGAATCGGACCGTTAGCGACTCTCGGCGACGACCCGCGTGCAGTTCGGGCGAACAGCCCGCTCCGCGAGCACCCGGCTCCGAGAACCGCACGTCACGCCAAGATGCCCTTCACCACCTCGCCGTGCACGTCGGTCAGGCGGAAGTCGCGGCCGGCGTGCCGGTAGGTGAGCTTCGTGTGGTCCAGCCCGAGCAGGTGCAGCATCGTCGCGTGCAGGTCGTGGAAGTGCACCTTGTCGGTCGCCGCGTAGAACCCGTACTCGTCGGTGGTGCCGTAGCTGGTGCCGGCCTTCACCCCGCCGCCGGCCATCCAGTACGTGAACGCGTGCGGGTGGTGGTCGCGGCCGTCCTTCCCCTGAGCCGTCGGCGTGCGGCCGAACTCGCCGCCCCACACCACCAGCGTGTCCTTTAGCAATCCCCGCCGCTTCAGGTCGGTCAGCAGGGCGGTGATCGGCTTGTCCACCGCGAGGGCGTTGCGGCCGTGCCCCTTACGCAGGTCGCCGTGCTGGTCCCAGTGGTAGCTGTGCGAGCACTGCACGAACCGCACCCCGGCCTCGGCGAACCGCCGGGCCATCAGGCACTGCCGCCCGAACCCGGCCGTCACCGGGTCGCCGAGGCCGTACAGGGCCTTCGTCTCCTCCGTCTCCTTCGACAGGTCTTGCACGTCCGGGGCCGCCGACTGCATGCGGAACGCCATCTCGAACGACTGGATGCGGCCTTCGAGTGCCGGGTCGGGGCCGAGCGTCGCCAACCGCTCGCGGTCCATCTCGCCGAGCAGGTCGAGTTCCCGCCGCTGTTGGGTCCGCGGCGTGGTGCCCGCGATGAACGGCACGGTCGCCTTGTCGGACGGGATGCCGGCGTTGCCCAGCGGGGTGCCCTGGTAGACCGCGGGCAGGAACGCCGACGAGTAGTTGTTCACCCCGCCGTGCGAGAGCGAAGGGCAGATGGTGACGAACCCCGGCAGGTCGCGGTTCTCGCTGCCCAGCCCGTACGTCACCCAACTGCCCACGCTCGGCCGCACGAACGTGTCGCTCCCGGTGTGCAGTTCGAGGAGGGCCCCGCCGTGCCGCGAGTTCGACCCGTGCATCGACTTGATGAAGCACAGGTCGTCCACCACGGTGCTCAGGTGCGGGAACAGTTCCGACACCGTCGCCCCGCTCTGCCCGTACCGCTTGAACTTCCACGGCGACGCCAGCAGGTTGCCCGTCTCGCTCGACACCACCCGCGGCTTGGGGAACGGCAGCGGCTTGCCGTCGTCCTCGGTCAGTTTGGGCTTGTGGTCGAACGTGTCGACGTGGCTCGGCCCGCCGTGCATGAACAGGAAGATCACCCGCTTCGCCTTCGCCGGGAAGTGCGGCTTCTTCGGGGCGAGCGGGTCGGCCGGCCTCGCTTCCGCCCCGGCCAGGAGGTCGGCGAGGGCGAGCCAACCGAACCCGGTGGCAGCCGAGCGGAGCATGTCGCGGCGGGAGAACATAGGCGGTCACTCCACGAAGGCGTATTCGGCGGACGACAGCAGTACCCGGCACAGGCTCTGCCACGCTTTCAGCTTCTTGGCGTCGGTGGACACGTCCGACGCGGCGAGGAACTTCAGCACCCGGTCCGTCTCGGCGGCCGTCGGCGGGCGGGCGTACACGCGGCGGAACGCTTCACGGACCCGCGTGGCGTCGTCGCCCGGCAGTCCCGAGAGGGATTTGGCGAACGCTTCGGCCGCCTGGTCGGCCACGGCACTGTTCAGGTGGAACAGGGCCTGGGCAGGGATCGTGGTCTGCGTCCGCATCCCGGCGGGGGTGGACGGGTCGGGGAAGTCGTTCGCCTGGAACACGTCGAACAGCCCGCTGCGGATCACCGGCAGGTACACCGACCGCCGGGGGCTGGTGAAATCGACCGCCCCGCGGCCCCCGGTGCTGTTCACGTAGGCCCGGTTCCTGGTGCCGAGCAGCGTGCCGCCGGCCGTGCGGTCGAGGACGCCGGCGACGGCGAGCATGCCGTCCCGCAGTTCCTCCGCGTCCAGCCGGCGGCGGTTGAACCGCCAGTACGAGCGGTTCTCCGGGTCGGAGCGGAACGTGTCGGCATCGTACCCGGTGCTCATCCGGTACGCGGCCGACCTCACGATCAGCCGGTGCAGGTGCTTCACGCTCCACCCGGACGCGACGAGTTCCGAGGCCAGGTAGTCCAGCAACTCGGGGTGCGTCGGCCGCTCGCCGAGCCGGCCGAAGTTGTCCGGCGTGCGGACCAGCCCGGTGCCGAAGTGGCCCAGCCACACGCGGTTGGCCATCACCCGGGCGGTCAGCGGGTTGTCCTTCGACGCGACCCAGTCGGCCAGTTCCAAACGCCCGCTCCCCGTCGTGATCGGGGGCTGCTTCTCTCCGGCGACGATGACCGGGAACCGCCGCGGCACCTCGGCCCCGAGCGTCAGGTGGTTGCCGCGGAGGTGGACGCGGACGTTCTGCGGCCTGGCGTCGTCCTCGACCGCCATCGCCTCGTCCACCGCCGGCTTCGATTTCTCGACGGCGGCCAGTTCGTCTTTGGCCCTCTTCAGCTCCGTGGCGAGGGCGGCGGCTACTGCCGCGTCCAGCTCCGGCGTCCGCTTGAACGGCCCGTTCACGTCGGCCGCGAGCTTCGCCAACTCGTCCGCGGTGGGCTTGTCCGTCCATTTCTCGGCGGCCTTTGCCCACGCCCGCACGAGCGGCAGCAGGAGCTTCTGCTCCTTCGCCACCTGCTCCGCCGTCGGGCCGACCGCCGCGGCCTGCTCCTTCGACAGCGGCAGCAGGGCCAACTTGTCGAAGTGCGGGAACGGCTCGGCACACTCCAGCCGGACGGTCGTCTTGCCCTTCGTGAGGGGCACCACCGCCTCGGCGAACCACTTCTGCCCGTCCGGGTTCCACGACCCGGTCACTTCACCCGCCGCGTCGGACCGCACCGCCTTGCCGCCGACCGACAGCACCGTCGGGCGACTCATCTGGGCGGCGTACCGCAGGGCGATCTGGTACGTGCCGTCGGCGGGCACCTCGATGTCGTACTCGGCGACGTTCGGCAGCTTGCCGCCGTTGATGATGACGCCGATGCCGGCCCCGTACCCGTCGGTCAGCTTCAGGGCGTTGCCGCGGGTGTAGTTCTCCGCCTCGACCAACACGCTCCCCTTCAACTCGCCCTTCGACGGGTCGGCGACCACCAGTCGAAGCGGGTCGCGACGGCGGGCGAGTTGCAGCCCCACCTCGGCGTACAGGGCCGCCCGCTTGCGTTCGTCGGTCAGCCGGGCGGTCACCGCGTCTCGGAGGCGACCCTCGGCGATCTTCACCGCGTCGCTCGCGGCGGTCCGCCGCTTCTCGAACTCCGCCAGCCTCACGGTGCCATCCGCGGAGCCGACCGGCCGCTCGTGCCACTGGGCCACCACGCCGTAGCTCCGCATGCTCTTGGTGGAGTAGAACATGCCGGCGAGGGCGTAGTAGTCGGCCTGCGTGAGCGGGTCGAACTTGTGGTCGTGGCACCGGGCACAGCCGAGCGTCAGCCCGAGGAACGTCTGCCCGAGCGTGTCGAGTTGCTCGTCGATGATGTCCATCCGCATCTTCACCGGGTCGTCCTCGGCCAGCATCTTCGGGCCGATGACGAGGAACCCGGTGGCGGTCAGGCGGTCGGCCCGCTCTTGGAGGGTTCCGCCCGGCAGCAGGTCGCCGGCGATCTGCTCCCTCACGAACCGGTCGTACGGCTTGTCGGCGTTGAAACTGCGGACGACGTAGTCCCGGTACCGCCACGCGTTGCCGTGGGCCAGGTTCTCGTCCATGCCGTTGCTGTCGGCGTAGCGGGCCACGTCCAGCCACCGCCGGCCCCACTTCTCGCCGTACGCTGGCGACGCCAGCAGGCGGTCGACCAGCTTGTCCCACGCGTCGGGAGACCTGTCGGCCTCGAACGCTTCGACTTCGGCGGCGGTCGGCGGCAGCCCGGTCAGATCGAACGTCAGCCGGCGGACGAGCGTCCGCTTGTCGGCGGCCGGGGCGGGCGAGAGCCCCTTGGCCTTCAGCCCCGCGGCGAGGAACGCGTCGACCGGATTCGATCCTGTGAGCCCCGGTGCGTCGGGCACCTTCGGCCGCTGGACCGGCTGGAACGCCCAGAACCGCTTCTCCTCGTCGGTGAAGGTGCGAACGGCGGCGGGCTTCGCGGGGGCGGTTACCACCGGTCTGGCGTCGGGCCACACGGCCCCGGCCTTCACCCACGCCGCGAGTGCGGCGATGTCGGCGGCGGGCAACTTCTCCTTCGGGGGCATTTTGAGCTGTTCGCTGTGCCGCACCGCCGTGACGATCAGGCTCTGTTCCGGCTTGCCGGGCACCACCGCCGGCCCGCTCTCCCCGCCCTTGAGCATCGCCGCCAGCGAGTCGAGCCGCAGGTCGCCCTTCTGCTTGGTCTCGCCGTGGCAGCCGACGCACTTGCCCACCAGCAGCGGGCGGACGACCTTCTCGAACTGCTCGTCCGGGGACGCCGCACGCCCCTCCGCCGCAAAGGCGAGGAGGCACACGGCGGGCAAGAACCGTTGCACGGTGACGGCTCCGGGGTCGGGTGGGAACGGCGGGGCAAACGACCGGCGACCGACGCCGGTGGGTGGGGGGCTGAAGAAGATGCTACCCGGGCGGCTGCGGCACCGCAACAGTGGAGTCGCAGCCGCTCGTACCACGTCGTGCGGCCCCCTCCCGGAGGACCGCCCGAAGTGGTGGCCCCGGTCGTCGCACGCTACGATGGATTCACCAGAACACCAGCGGGTCCCAGAAGCATGTGGTACGCGGTCGTCGCCTCGTCGGTCTCGTCGCCGTAACGAGTATCGTCAGTTTCGCTGCCTACGGTTTCGACAAGCGGCGAGCCATCACCGGCGGGCGGCACGAGCAGCGGGACGCCGAACTCGCGGTGATCCGCCAGATCTGCGCCGAGACCCAGATCAAGGAGGAACGAGTGAAGCTGTGGCAGCAGCGGACCGGCAAGAGCCAGGCGACCTTCTACCGCCGCCTCAAGGAGATCGGTACGGGCCGCAACGGGTCGGAGTGAGAAACTGAGAATCTGAGAAAGTGAGAAGCCGCGAGGGCAACAAGCTGATCGTCGCCCTCGCCGCATCAACCGAGTGGGCCGCACGGCTGGTGTCCGTGCGGCCCGCCGGCTGTCACGCCACCTTCATCGAGGCTCTCTCGATTGCCGACCGCTGCTTAGCCGCTGGGAACAGGTGGCGGAACTGCTTCCGCATGGCCTCGGTTGTTTGCCCCACGAACTCGTCGATCGAGCGGTTTGGGTGATGCTTTTTCAGCAACGTGTTGCCTCCTGCCGCTTCTCGAGACCGCGCGAATGTTGCCGGCAGCAACTCAACGCGATGTCGTCGGGCAAGCACTGTACCTGCCCGGCGGATCACGTGATTGACGTGTGAGTTATCGTGGGTGGCATCCGTTCCCTTTCTCG
>CANLGS010000318.1 GCA_947490035.1 Gemmataceae bacterium | reverse complement strand
CGCCGCGGTTTCTTCCCGTTGGTTGTTGCCTTCGCGCGCCGCCCCGCTACCATCTACGCCGTCGGTCCACGAATTACCTCTTCACACTCCGAGGCGCTACGATGTCCATGTTCATCGGCGAAGGTCTGTTCGGCGACGGCAACGAAATCGCCCACATCGACCTGCTCATCGGCGACAAGACCGGTCCGGTCGGGATCGCGTTCGCTAACGCGCTCGCGACCCAGAGCCAGGGCCACTCCAGCCTGCTCGCGGTCATCGCCCCGAACCTGATCTGCAAGCCGGCCACGGTGATGATTACGAAGGTCACCATCAAGGGCGCGAAGCAGGCCGTTCAGATGTTCGGCCCGGCCCAGGCCGCCGTCGGCCGCGCCGTCGCGGACAGCGTCGTCGAGGGCGTCATCCCCGCGAGCAAGGCCGAAGATTACGTCATCGTGTGCGGCGTGTTCATCCACTGGGCCGCGACCGACGACACCAAGATTTTCGAGTACAACTACGCGGCCACGAAGATGGCCATCAAGTGCGCGATGACCGGCACGCCGACGATCGCCGAGATCACCGCCACGAAGGACACCGTCAAGCACCCGTACAGCCCGAAGTAGTTTTGAAGTAAAGGGGTGAAGGGTGAGGAAATACAACCGCCTTGTCACCCTTTCACCCTTGCTCTTGCTCTTGCAAAACTGGCTCTGGTGCGCGGCGCCGCGGTCGGGCACAATGGGGGAATGGCGTCCTCCACCTCGCTGCCAACGGATCGGCCATGTTCCGCTTCGGACTCGCGTTCGCGTGCCTCTTCGCCGCCGCCGCCGCCGCCGTATCGCGTGCGGCGTCGCCCAACCCCGACGATCTCGTCGCGACGCCGGAAATTCAGGTGAAGGCCCGCGCGCTCGTGCGGCAACTTGGTAGCGAAAACTTCATCGAGCGCGAGGACGCGGAAAAACAACTCGTGCAACTCGGTCGGTTCGCGCGCCCGGCGCTCAACGCGGGCGCGGCCTCCAACCCGGACCCCGAAATCCGGTTCCGGTGTGGGCAGATTCTCCCCCGCGCCACTGCCCTCGACCGCAAGGCGAAGCTCGAAACGTTCCTCGCCGACACGAAGGGCGAGTACGAACACGACCTGCCCGCGTGGAAGCGGTTCCGCGCCGCGGTCGGCAGCGAGTGGGCGGTGTTCGGGGTCAAGGTGTGGACCGACCGGGAACTCGACGCCGCGGCGCGCCGGGTGTTCACCGATCTGGTTTCGACCACCGCCAACCGGCGCCTGCTGATACTCGTTGACGGCTCGCGGATCGATCTGGGTGACGCCGTCGTGTGGCGCCGCCAGGAGTTGTACGACGGGCGGTACACGCGCGAAGGAGTTGAGGCGGTCGCGCCGACCCTCGACGACATGACCGCGCTGCTCTTCGCCGAGAGCCTCGTGGGGTCGAGCTACATCTCCGGACGCCGGACGTCCATCTCCGCGCTGATGAGCGGGTCGGGGTTCACCACCGCGGCCCGCGGGACCGACGAGAAGGGGAAAGTGTACCGGGCGGTCGCGGTCGCGTGGCTCGACTCGCGCAACGAGGCGCGCGAGATGTACACGGCAATCGGCATCGCGACCAGCCTCGAACTGCCGGAGCAAGCGCTGGGCCTTTCGGCACGCCTCCTCACCACACCCGCGATTTCCCCGGCGTGGCGCACCCGCGGCGTGAATCACCTCACGCTTTACGGCACCCAGAAGCACATCCGCCTTTTGGACCAGGCGCTCACCGACACGTTCGTGGTGTCGGTCGTCCCGCGAGCGCCGACCGACACTGAGCCGGAACCGGCACCGTACCAGGTCCAGATCCGCGACGTTGCGCTAGGCATCGCGATCGCCCTCGCCGGGCAGAAGCCGGGCGACTTCGGTTTCGTGGACCGCTCCGGCGGGTTCGCGGAGGAACGCCGGTCGTTCACGTCCGCGGGGCACTACTTCCCGGACAACGCCGCCCGCAAGGCCGCGTTCGAGAAGTGGGAGAAGTGGCGCAAAGCGAACCCCGAGGGCTGACGCCGAATCGTGCGGATGAGGAACCGTGGCGGTTACCCGGCGGTGGTGATCGCCCGCCGAACGGAAGAGAAGAACCGCGGCGTTATCCGCGGCTCTTCTCTTTCCGCACCCGAGGGCTCTCGGTTTGACACCGAACCGGCCGGGGCTTACAACCACTCCGGGCGGATGTGACGCACGGAGGGCGCTTCATGGCGACGGTTCTCGTGACCGGCGGGTGCGGGTTCATAGGGTCGAACTTCGTTCGGCACCTGCTCGCGACCGACCCCGGCGCGGCGGTCGTCAACCTCGACGCGCTCACCTACGCCGGCAACCCCGCGAACCTCGCCGACCTCGCCGACCACCCGCGCTACACCTTCATCAAGGGCGACGTGACCTCGCGCGACGACGTGCGCGCCGCGATGCGGCGCGGCATTACGGATGTCATCCACTTCGCGGCGGAAAGTCACGTCGATCGCAGCATTCAGGACAGCGGGCCGTTCGTGCACACGAACGTGATCGGCACGCAGGTGCTGCTCGACGCCGCCCGCGAGTTTGCAGTCGCCAAGTACGTTCAGGTGTCAACGGACGAGGTGTACGGCAGCCTCGGCGATACGGGCTTCTTCACGGAAGAAACGCCGCTGCACCCGAACAGCCCGTACTCCGCGAGCAAGGCGGCCGGCGACCTGCTGGTGCAGGCGTACCACCACACGTTCGGGATGCCGGTGGTCATCACGCGGTGCTCGAACAACTACGGCCCGTACCAGTTCCCCGAGAAGCTCATCCCGCTGTTCGTGACGCGCTTGCTGAACGACGAACAGGTGCCGGTGTACGGCGACGGCCAGCAGGTGCGCGACTGGATTCACGTCCTCGACCACTGCCGCGGCGTGGAAGCCGCGTGGCGGAAGGGCAAACCGGGCGAGGTGTACAACTTCGGCGGCCGGTGCGAGATGACCAACCTCGCCCTCACGAAGCTTTTGCTGAAACTGCTCGGCAAGCCGGAGACGCTCATCAAGTACGTCGAAGACCGGCTCGGCCACGACCGCCGCTACGCGATCGACTGCGCGAAGGCCGAGGACGAACTCGCCTGGGTGCCGCGGGTGAAGTTCGACGGCGGGTTGTCGGAAACCATCGCGTGGTACGAGGCCAACGCCGCGTGGGTCGCGGATTTGAAGAGTCGCAAGTCATCGTGAAAAGTCGCAAGTCGTAAAGTCGCAAGTCGTAAAGTCGAAGACAGGGCGCTCTGGTTTTCGACTTTATGACTTGCGACTTTGCGACTTGCAACGGGGGAATGAAGATGTCCATTCGCGGCGTGATTCTGGCGGGCGGCAAGGGCACCCGCATGGGCGAGCTGACGCGCGTCACCAACAAGCACCTGCTGCCGGTCGGCCCGTGGCCGATGGTGTACCACCCGCTCAAGAAGCTCACCGGCGTCGGCCTTCAAGAGGTGCTACTGGTGTCCGGCACCGAGCACATGGGCGACTTCGTCGAACTGCTCGGTTCGGGGAAGGATCACGGGTGCCGGCTCACCTACCGCGTGCAGGACGAAGCCGGCGGGATCGCGCAGGCACTGGCCCTCGCGGAACACTTCTGCATGGGCAGCCGGTCGCTGGTGCTGCTCGGCGACAACATCTTCCGCGACCCGCTCATCGGGCTGCTGGAAAAGGCGAACAGCCGCCCGGACTGGGCGTGGATCGGGTTGAAGCAAGTGCCGGACCCCGGTCGCTACGGCGTCGCGGAGTTGCAGGGCGAAAAAGTGATCGGCATCGAGGAGAAGCCGGGGACGGCGAAGAGCGACATGGCGGTGGTGGGCATCTACATCTACCCGCCGGACGTGTTCGGCATCATCAAGACGCTCAAGCCGAGTCGCCGCGGGGAACTCGAAATCACCGACGTGAACAACTACTACATCCAACAGGGGCGGATGGGGTGCTTCAACCTCGACGGGTACTGGACGGACGCCGGCACGCTCGACAGCCTCGACTTCGCCAACGAACTGGTGCGCAAAGACCCGCCGCGGTTCTGAACGCAGAAGCAAAGAGGATTGGCCACAAAAAAGCACAAAGGGCACAAAGGAGAAGAGCCGCAGATAACGCAGAAGAACGCAGATTAAAGCCAGGAGATGGAGTTCTTCAAAACACTCTTTGTCTTCGGTCTTGATCTGCGTTCTTCTGCGTTATCTGCGGCTCTTCTCCTTTGTGCCCTTTGTGCTTTTTTGTGGCCAATCCTCTTCTCTCAGATCAGCCCGTGGTGGCCCAAGTAGCGCTCGGCATCAAGGGCGGCCATGCACCCGGTGCCGGCGGCGCTCACCGCCTGGCGGTAGTAGTCGTCGGCCACGTCGCCGGCCGCGAACACGCCCTCCACGCTCGTGTACGTCCGCGCCGTCGTCGTCCACAGGACGTAGCCGCCCTCGTTCAACTTCACCTGGCCGTCGAGGAAGTTCACGTTCGGCGTGTGGCCGATCGCCAGGAACAGACCGCTCGCGGGGAGTTCTTCGTTCGCGCCGGTCTTGTTATTCTTTACGCGAACCGCGGTCACGCCCTTCTTGTCGTCGCCGATCACCTCATCGACTTCCGTGTGCCACTTGAGTTCGATCTTCGGGTTCGCGATGGCCCGGTCCGCCATGATCTTGCTCGCGCGCAGCGCGTCGCGGCGCACCAGCAGGTGAACCTTGCTGCCGAACTTGGTGAGGTAGCCGGCTTCTTCCACCGCGGTGTCGCCGCCGCCGACCACGACGATCGGCTGGTTCTTGAATCGCGGGAGCGCGCCGTCGCACACAGCGCACGCGCTCACGCCCTTGTTCTTGTACTTGTCCTCGCTGGGTAGGCCGAGGTAGTTGGCTCGCGCGCCGGTCGCGATGATGAGCGTGTGCGCCTGCGCGGTCTTGCCGTCGTGCAGCGTGACCGTGAACGGCTTGCCCTTCAGATCGACCTTCACCACGTCCTTCGACTCGACCCGCGTCCCGAAGTTCTTCGCCTGCTGCCGCGAGAGGGCGACGAGTTCCGGGCCGTTGATGCCGTGCGTCGGCTGCGGTTTGTCCCGCGCGACCCAGTCCGGGAAGTCGGGGTCGTCGGCCTTCAGCGCGGTCTTGAGGTACTGCCGCGTGTCGCCGGCGGGCCACGTCGGGAAGTTTTCCACTTCCGTGGTGAGCGCGAGCTGGCCGAGCGGCATCGTGCCGTTCTGCCGGTTCTTGTCGTCGTAGGGGTTGCCCTCGAACACGAGCGGGTTGAGGTTCGCGCGGGCCGCGTAGATGGCGGCGGTCCACGCGGCCGGGCCGGAACCGATGATGATGACGTTTTCTGCCATTGGGTGTTTCGTGTTTGGTGTTTCGTGTTTCGTGTTTCTGGTTAGCCGCGGGCCGAAGGCGAGCCGACGATGTCGCCGGGCGGTGCTGTCATGCTATTCTAGAGGGACACGGCGAACCGTCCCAATGGTGTTGCCCAGGCGAATCATCGGCGTATACCGCAGCAGAATACCAAACACCAAACACCGAACACTGCGAAGATGCACGAACGCCTGACCCACTTCCGCGAGATTCTGCGATACGTCCCCCGGTTCCGCGACCGGGTGTTCGTGATCGCCATCGACGGCGCGGTTGTCGAAGACGACAACTTCCCGAACCTGCTGCTCGACATAGCACTTCTGCGCAGCCTGAGCATCCGGGTCGCGCTCGTTCACGGCGCGGCCCATCAGGTGAAACGCT